>CAMNAE010000251.1 GCA_946530565.1 uncultured Oscillibacter sp. | reverse complement strand
TTCGGCCGCGGATGCTAAAATGCGCTTGAGAAAATGAAGGCCGAGGCGCGAGGCGTCGAAGAGAGAAGAGTGAAGAGAGAAAAATACAAAAAGGAAAAGCCGCATAAGCGTCTTTTCCTTTTTGGTCCGAGTGGCGGGATTTGAACCCACGGCCTCTTGGTCCCGAACCAAGCGCGCTACCAACTGCGCTACACCCGGATAGCTTGCATAGTATACTAAATATTTTTGCCTTTGTCAAGAAGAAAAAAGGGATTTTCCCGGAGAGGAGCGAGAAATGCAGGAAAAAAACGTATTTGACCCCGAATCCTTCGCCTCCGCCCCCGCAGAGGGAACGGAGACTTTGCCGAAAAAAAGACATCCGCTCAGGAAGCTGTTGAAAGTGCTGCTTACGTTGCTTTTGGCAGTGATGATCCTTGTATCGGGCGCCGCCGGCATCTTCGTCGTCGCGACGATCGCCTCCGCGCCGCAGCTCTCGTCTGTATCGGTCACACCGGTCGGCTACCGCTCGACGATCGAAAACGACGCGGGAGAGGTGACGCAGCTCCTCGCGGGCGAGGAGGCGAACCGCGTGTATGTGGAGCTCGATACGCTCCCGGAGCACCTGAAAAACGCCTTCATCGCGATCGAGGACGAGCGCTTCTATTCCCACCACGGCGTCGACTGGCAGGGCATTGCGCGTGCGCTCATCCGCAACATCAGCACAAGAGACGTCAGCCAGGGCGCGAGCACGATCACGCAGCAGCTCATCAAGAACAACGTCTTTCCGGAGTTTGCGACCGAGCAGAGCGTGCTGCAGAAGGTCCGCCGCAAGATCCAGGAGCAGCACCTCGCGCTCAAGCTGGAAGAGCAGCAGAGCAAGGACTGGATCCTTGAGAACTATCTCAATACGATCAACCTCGGCAGCGGGACCTGGGGCGTCGAGACGGCGGCGCAGCGCTACTTCGGCAAGCACGCCTCCGAGCTTACGCTCTCCGAGAGCGCGGTGCTCGCGGCGATCCCGAAGGGCCCCTCGCTCTATGATCCCTTAAAGCACCCGGAAAACAACGCCGCGCGGCGTGAGCTCGTGCTCATGAAGATCGAAGAGCTCGGCCTTGCGAGCGCAGAGGAGATCCGGGAGGCGCGCGCCGACGACGTGTACGCACGCATCGGCGAAAACGCGACCGTCGGTGAGGAGCCGTTTTCCTATTTTGAAGACGCGCTCATTTCAGAGGTCCTGGAGGACCTCAAAGACGTGCTCGGCTACTCCGACGAGGCCGCCTGGCGGCTCATCTACCGCGGCGGCATCACGATCCGGTCGACCGAGGACAGCGTGCTGCAGGGCATCGCGGAAGAAGAGCTCAACCGCTCGGGCTGGTATGATAGTGACGCGCAGAGCGCCTGCGTGCTTTTGGACCCGGCCACGGGCGCCGTCAAGGCGATCGTCGGCGGCCGCGGCGCGAAGACCGCGAGCCTCACGCTCAACCGTGCGCTTTCGAGTCCCCGCCAGCCGGGCTCGACGATCAAGGTGATCGGCGAGTACGCCGCGGCGCTCGAGAGCGGGAAAGCAACGCTCGGCAGCGCGATCGACGACGCGCCGTATACCTATTCCGACGGCACGACGGTCCGCAACGCCTCGGGCGTCTACGGCGGCATGACGACGCTGCGCACTGCGATCGAGGAGTCGACGAACGTCGTCGCGCTCAAGATCTTTCAGGAGGTCGGCGCCGAGGCCGTGTTTGATCAGCTCACGGATTTCGGCCTTGCGCACCTGAGCGAGAACGACCGCGTCGAGGCACTCGCGCTCGGCGGCACCGCGGGCGGCGTCACCTGCGTGGAGCTCGCCGCGGCCTACGGATCGCTCGCCGCCGGCGGCGTCTACCGCGCGCCGCACTTCTATACCCGTGTTTTGGACCATGACGGGAAGGTGCTCCTTGAAAAGTCGGTCGAGTCGCACACGGCGGTCTCACAGGGAACGGCCGAGCTTCTGACCGACGCGATGACGGGCGTGATGACCCGCGGCACCGGCACAGCGGCCAATGTCTCCGGGCGCACGCTTGCGGGCAAGAGCGGCACGACGACGGATCTTCGCGATCTGTGGTTTGCGGGTTATTCCCCGGATCTCGTGTGCGCGGTCTGGGGCGGCTATGACGACTATTCCACACAGAGCAGCAGCGCCTATGTGAAAAAGCTCTGGCGCGCGGTCATGGAGCGGGCGCTCGAGAGTCGGCCGAGCACGAGCTTCACGCGCGAGACGCCGCTCTCCACGCGCCTCATCTGCACCAAGTGCGGCCGTCTCGCCGAAACGGGGCTCTGCAGCGACAGCGTCCAGGGCGATATGACGCGCTCTGAGCTCTATCTCCCCGGAACGGAGCCGACCGAGAGCTGTACCTGCCACGTGAGGCTGCGCATCTGTACAGTCTCGCACGCGCTCGCCGGCACGAACTGCCCCGAGAGCACGATCGAGGAGAAGGTATACCTGAGATCGGCAAGCGAGGGCACGTCGGATACGGCCTTTGTCGCCCCGATCGCCGCGGACGGCGAGACGTGCAGCGTGCATACGCACTGGTGGGACCGCTACGGGCTCTTCTCCGGCGGCTCCGGCGGCTCGTCCGGCTCCGGCAGCGGCTTTTCGTGGTGGCCGTTCGGCGGCAGGGGAGACGAGGGCGAGACGCCCTCTTAGACGCCCGCCGAAACGCCTTCTGAGACGCCTTCTGAAGCGCCGACTGAGACGCCCGCCGCGCCCCAGACGCCGCAGGCTGAGGAGCGCCCGCACGAGGAGCCGCGCCCCTGGTGGGACATCGGCTCGTGGAATATCTGGAGGTAGATCACGCGGAAAAGCGCGTCTGCCCGCCGGACGCTTCGATCCGCATAGTGAAACTCACAAGCGCCCCCTCATCCCATCCGGATGAGGGGGCGCTGATCATCATGCCTTATTTACAGGCGCTCACTTCGCGCTGAGCTCCTCGTCGATGGCCTTGGCGGCGGTCTTGCCGGCGCCCATGGCCAGAATGACGG
>CAMNAE010000250.1 GCA_946530565.1 uncultured Oscillibacter sp. | reverse complement strand
TCAGCGCTGATCAAAAGCGGCGGCTTGCGGGGCTCCCATCGTAAAGATCACACGGAAAGATCACGAGGAGGCGCTATTCATGGACGAGCAGACAAGGACCCTTCTGGAGGACGTGCTCAAGAGCCAGGAAAAAGAGCTCCGGCACGCCCGGATCAGCTCCTTTGCCAGCATCGCGCTGCTGCTGGTGATCATTGCGGCACTGTGCATACTGGTGCCGAGCGCTCTCAAGACGATGGACGACGCCCGCACGGCTCTGCTGCAGGCGCAATCCGCGCTCACACAGGCGCAGGAGACGCTCACCGAGCTCGACGTGCTCATGGACGACCTGAGCACGGCCGTCGGCAATGTGAACGGCCTGGTCACCGACAACACCGACGCGCTCAATGATGCCATGCGCAAGATCAACGGCATCGACTTCGACACGCTGAACTCCGCGATCAACGGTCTCAACGACGCGGTGCGGCCGCTGGCGCAGCTATCGAATCTCTTCCGATAAACTTTAGGAGGCATCTATGGAATTTCAAAAGCCGCTGACGCAGCTTCGCGTCGGCGACGAGGTCGAGGGCTTCTATGCGCTCTTTTCCCTCGCCGAGCGCATGGGCTCCAACGGCAAGCCCTTTACCGTTTTGAGCCTGGGCGACCGGAGCGGCAGCATCGACGCGAAGTACTGGGACCACTGCGAGGCGGTCACGGCCGAGGACATCGGCACGGCGATCAAGGTCCGCGGCGAGGTCTCGGAGTACAAGGGGAACCTGCAGTTCATCGTGCGGCGCATCCGCCGCGTGCTGCCGCAGGACCCGGTGAACATGGCGGATCTCGTACCCACGGCGCCGATCGACCTGGACGCCGCCTGGAGTGAGCTGCAGGAGGCGATCGAGTCGATCGCGGACGAGGACTACCGCGCGCTCTGCGCGCTTCTGATCTCGCGAAGCGAATCGCTCTTCCGCACGATCCCCGCGGCCAAGAGCGTACACCACGCGTTTCGCGGCGGGCTTTTGATGCACACGCTCCGCATGCTGCACCTGGCCGACGATCTCTCGGCAAACTACCCGGAGCTCATCAACCGCGACCTGCTCATGGCAGGCACGCTGCTCCACGATCTTGCGAAGACCCGGGAGTTCAGCTTCTCGAAGCTCGGGCTCGTGCAGGAGTACTCTGTCGAGGGCCAGCTCCTGGGCCACATCGTCATGGGCGCGCAGATGGTGGACGCCGCCGCCCGCGAGCTCGAGACGCTGGATGAAAAGCGCATCCTTCTGGAGCATCTGATCCTCTCGCACCACGGCGACCGGGAGTTCGGCGCGGCGGTCCTGCCCGCGACGCCCGAGAGCGAGGTGCTCTCCTTCATCGACCGGCTCGACAGCCGGCTCGAGGTCTACCGCGAGAACTTCGCGACCCTGGCCCCCGGCACCTTCAGCCAGCGGGTCGGGTCTCTGGATAAACGCATCTACAAGCCCTCTGCCCCGGCGGCGGAGGAGCATAAGGAGGAGACATAAGCCATGACCTATGAGATGACCATTGCCGGGCTCAAGCGCAAGCTGCCCATCTGCCCCGTCACCGACACGCTCTACATCGCGGGCTTCATCTGCTTCGGCGACCAGGAGATCACCGTCGCCTGCGCGCGGGAGCTTTTGAAGCTCGTCCCGGCGGAGGACTACGACTACATGCTCACCGCCGAGGCCAAGAGCATCCCGATCATCCACGAGATGGCGCGGCAGAGCGGCGCGCAGAAGTACTTCATCGCGCGCAAGGGCCCCAAGGCCTACATGCCCGACCCGATCTTCGTGGAGGACGAGTCGATCACGACCGCCGGCAAGCAGCGGCTCTATCTCGGCCGCGACGACGCCGACCTGATCCGCGGCAAGCGGATCCTTCTCGTCGACGACGTGATCTCGACCGGCGGCTCGCTCAAGGCCATGGAGGGCCTCGTCGCGCTCGCGGGCGGCACGGTGACCGGCAAGGTCGCGGTACTGGCAGAGGGCGACGCCGCAAAGCGCACCGACATCCAGTTCCTCGCCCCGCTCCCGCTCTTCAACCCCGACGGCAGCGTGATGGGGTAAGCGGCAGGGCCGAGCGCCAAGGGCCGAGCGTCGAGGGCGCCCCACCCCTCGTCATTGCGAGCCCCCGCCAGGGGCCGTGGCGATCCGTTTCTCCTCGTTCCGGGAACGGGGCGCAAAAGGAACGGATCCCCACGTCGCCCACACGGCCTCCTCTTAAATGACTGGCGTGAGATTTTGGGACGGTTCCTTTGTCCTGCTTTCAAGGCTGAAAAACCGATCATCCTTTGCCGACGCGCAGGATGACCGGTTTTTTGTCTCCGATTGGGCAAAGCGAAGGATCCCCGTCAAAAGCGTTCTGCCGCTTCCCTGCACGTTGTGCCCATCACGAAAGATCCTTCGTCGCCAAATCTCCTCGGCACCTACCTTTGACGGTACCGGGACCCTTTCCCAAGATGTATAATAGAATCGATTTATTGTATACTCCCGGGAAAGGGCCTGTTTTCATCTCGTGAAAGGAAGGTGTTTCTGATGAAACGAACGAGAAAAAAAGCCTTGTCGCTGCTGCTGGCTCTCGCCATGCTGCTGACCCTGCTGCCCGCGACGGCGCAGGCGGCAACCAGTATCTCCTCCGTCACCGTCACGCTGGACGCGCCCGCCATCGGCGCGTCGCCGGACTACACGGCGGTGTTCCCCTCCGGCGCGCACTATTATTCCGATCCATACAGCGACGACGTGTTCCGCAATGACATCGGG
Organism: uncultured Oscillibacter sp.; assembly: GCA_946530565.1. GTDB lineage: Bacteria > Bacillota > Clostridia > Oscillospirales > Oscillospiraceae > Oscillibacter. Next base: position 279 of record CAMNAE010000250.1, on the reverse strand, counting down.
TGGAGGGATCTGACCGCGAACGCCGACGTGGATCCGGAAAGCGGCGTATTCCAAGCCGGCCACCTGTACCAGGTCACCGTCTATCTGACGGCGCAGGATGGGTATTCTTTCTCGGACAGCACCGCTGCCACGATGAACGGACAGCCCGCAGGGGTAAGGATGGCCTCCGCCCAACTCTGGGTCACATATACCTTCCCGGCGCTGCCGGGGCCGATCTCCTCCGTTTCCGTCACGCTGGACGCGCCCGCCATCGGCGCGCCGCCGGACTACACGGCGGTG
>CAMNAE010000249.1 GCA_946530565.1 uncultured Oscillibacter sp. | reverse complement strand
ACAAGCGTCAGCCGCGCCTCATAGACATGGCCCTTTTGGAAGGGTTCGCCCTCAGCAAGGACTGCGCCCGCGGTCCAGTCGTACCATTCGACGCCCTCGAGCGCATAGGGCGCGCCATCGGGAAGCCGCGGGGCGCGGTCTGCCTCGAGTCCTGCGCGCGGGGCTGTGACCGCCGCCTCGACGACGCTCACGCGGATGCCGCCGCAGGCCTCGGGGAAGTCATAGCTGAGAATGATCTCATGCGCGGGATCGGCGCCGGAGACCGTGGCACTCATGCCGTTCACATAGCCGAGCACGGCCGGCATGCCGCCGTTCACCGCGAAGGCATAGCCGGTGTTCGGCGTCATCATGACCTGCACGCGGTAGGCATGGCCCTTTACGAATACATCCTCTTCCGTGAGATAGCGCCCGTCGGTCTGATCGTACCAGGCGACACCGTGGATATAGCCGCCGTCGGTATAGTCTCTCACAGAGCAGTCGTAGTTGTTGATGAGATAGGCCTCGAACGCGGGTGCGACACCGCCCTGGGGCGCGGTCACCTCGACCTCGGCGGTCTCAAGGAGCTCGTAGTTGCAGAGGAAGGAATACGTGATCGAGGCCCAGGAGCCCTCTCCCCCCACGGCGACGGAAGCGCCGGGGCTGCCGTTCATGCTGCCGGAGACGCTTTCGGAGAAGCGGTAGTTCCCGTTCGCGGTTCGGACCCAGACCTTGACGCCGTAGGTCTCGCCGGCCTGGAACTGCTCGTCGCTCGCCATCACCGCAGCGCCGTGGGTCCACTGCACGCCGTTGTAAACGCCCGATTCCGGCTTGTTGTGCGTGGTATAGACGCTGTAGCGGCCCCCGGCCTCCGGTGTTTCAAGCAGGTCATAGCGCGGCGTCTCCCCCGTCTTCGGAGGCGTGACGCCGGTGACGGCAAAGGTTTTGATCTCCTGCTGCTCCGCCGCAGGGAAGCTGTACTCCACGATCACATAGCGCCCGTCATCGACGCCGCCGGGAACGGCATAGGACGCAGCGATGACCTTGGCGTTCTCACCGTTGAGCGTATGCGAGCTGATTGCGCCGTAGTCGAAGTAATAGTTGCTGTTCGCCTCCAGCAGCACGCGGACGCTGTAGGGCGTTCCCGCTTTGAAGGCCTCGTCCGGGGCGACAGCTCCCACCGGCGTGGAAGCAGAGCCATCGGAGGCCCAGCGCAGGCCGTTGACGAAGTGCCGCTTCTGCGTATCCGTCTCGCTGTTCGTGCTGGTATAGGCCTTCACATGGTACATGGAGCTGTCCGCGATCGCGCTGTAGACCGGCAGTTCCCCACCGAGCGGCGCCGTGACGCCGCTCACCGAAAGGCCGGTGATTGGCGTTGTGACCGCGTCCGGGTAATCATAGGTGAGCGTCAGATAGGTGTCCGGGTTCGAAGACGCGCTCGAGACCTGTACGTTTTCGTCGTCGTTGACGCTGGCCGAACCGTGAAATCTGCCGTTGATATCGACCCAGAAGCCGTAGTAGGCCGGGTTGACCTGCAGCGCGACCGAGAGGCGGTAGCTGTGCCCGTGCTGATACCTGGAGCCCGCGGTCATGTAGGTCCCCGCGGTCTTATCGTACCAGCGCACGCCGTTTACAAAGCCGGAGCCATTTTCGCTCGTGTTTACATAATACGGTATATGCGCATAGACATTGCTCGGGTCACGGATGATCGAACTATAGTTGATCATGCTGTCGCCCGCATGGAATTCCGGCAGCTCAAGGTTTACATAACGCACTCCTTCTTTCAGGAGGCCGAAGTCGTAGCTCAGCTGGATGACCTTGTAGTTGTCCTGATCGTAGGCCTTGGAGACCGTCGCCGTCTTGCCGTTGATCTTCGCGGTCACATTATGTTTTGAGCCGTTGTAGCTGAACTCATAGCCATCCTTTGCCTCGAGCCAGATATAAAGCGTATACCTGTGGCCCGCGGCAAAGGTCTTGTGATCGCCCTGATAATAATCCTCGCCGCTCGTCTGGTCATGCCACCAGATCCCGTCCTCGCCGCTGTAGACACCGTAGGCGTCGTTGTTCCAGCAGGAGATGTCGTACTGCGGAAAGCAGTAGGCGTAGGGCCACTCGATCTGCACCTGCACGGAGCTGACGGTCGTGACCGCGAGCGCCGAAACCGGCAGCAGCGTCAAGAGCAGCGCAAGCGCGAGCCCCAGACTCAAAAGTCGTTTTTTCATCGTAAGATCCTCCTCTCGATCCCCTGGCCGCGGGAACAGCGCTCCTGACCGCAGCGCTTTTTGAAATCCGATGCTTAGACTTTATCAGCATTATTTTCCTACCGGTCAACAAAAAAGTCACTACCACAAGTGGTAGTGACTTTTTGAAAAACCGTGATTTTGACGAAAGCCAAAGTCCTTCCCCTCTGGGGCGAACAGTCCGGTGGACTGGTCGCAGTGGGCAAGCGGTGACGGATGAGGTCAGACAGCGCAGCAGTTTCCTCACACGCCGCATCAGGATAGCGAAGCACTCGGTTTGACCGCTTCCGACCTCGCTGCGCTCGGCCACCTTCTCCAGAGGAGAAGGCAAAGTCCTGTTTCCCCCGGCGCTCGGCGCTCACGTTGACCCCTCAGGCGCCTGGCAGCGCCAGCCCCCCTTTCAGGGGGGCCATTGCCTTGGCCCTCGGCCCTTGGCGCTTGGAGCTTGGCCCTCATACTCAGAGGCCAAAGTTTGCGCACATGAGCGCGAACTCCTCGCTCGCGGCGAAGAGGGCGTAGATGTTCTGGCGCGTCTGGTCGATCGCGTCGGCCTCGCTTCTGCCGGTCTCGAAGGCCGCGTCGTAGGCGATCTCGGCCGCGGTGTTCTGCTCAAGCGCCGAGACCCAGTTCGCAAGGCCGTCCGCGTCCGGATCGCGGTCGAGCATCAGGCGGTAGAGCATCGAGATGAAGTCCGTATCGCTGCGCGCCATCGCCTTGCTCTCATCCGAGAACACGAAGCCGAAGGCCACGCGCTCGGGGTCGAGGTCCTTGTTCAAAAGGTGCGCGCACCACTCGTTGAGGCCCGCCTCGTCCGC
>CAMNAE010000248.1 GCA_946530565.1 uncultured Oscillibacter sp. | reverse complement strand
GAGGCTCGTGCCCGCGTGGTAGATCGTCACGTTTTCGGGAAGTTGATCCGGCAGGGTAATCGGGAAGCCCTTTTCGTACCGGAGCGGATAGCCGCCGGAGGCGAGGATCACGCAGGCGGCCGCGCCCGAGTGCCATTCGACGTCGAGCTCGTCGAGCGTTTCATTTTCGCAGGCGAGCATGATCGAAAGAAGATCGGTCTTCAGAAGCGGGAGCACGACCTGCGTCTCCGGGTCGCCGAAGCGGCAGTTGTACTCGATCACACAGGGTCCCTTCGGCGTGAGCATGAGCCCGAAGTAGAGGCAGCCCTTGAACGGGCAGCCCTCTTCCCGCAGCGCCGCGAGCGTCGGCAGGAAGATGCGCTCCATGCACTCCTGCGCGATCTCGGGGGTATAGAAGGGGTTCGGCGCGATCGTGCCCATGCCGCCGGTGTTCGGGCCGGTATCGCCCTCGCCGATGCGCTTGTGGTCCATCGAGGAGACCATCGGGCGGATGTGCGTGCCGTCGGTGAAGGCAAGGACGCTCACCTCCGGGCCGGTCAGAAACTCCTCGACGACGATCTCATTGCCGGAGTCGCCGAAAATGCGCGTCTCCATGATCGCTCTGACCGCGAGCTCGGCCGCCTCGTAGTTTTCCGGGATCACGACGCCCTTGCCGAGCGCGAGCCCGTCGGCCTTGATGACGATCGGGTATTCGGCGTCTTTGAGATAGGCAAGCGCCTCTTTCGGGTCGCGGAAGACACGGTAGTCGGCGGTCGGGATGCCGTGGCGCTTCATCAGGTCCTTGGCAAAGACCTTGCTGCTCTCGATCCGGGCCGCCGCGGCGGTGGGTCCAAAGCAGGGAATGCCGACCGCGTGCAGCGCGTCGACGCAGCCGAGCGCGAGCGGATCGTCGGGCGCCACGACCGCAAAGTCGATCTTCCGCGAGACCGCGAAGTCGACGATCGCGGGGATGTCCTTCGCGCCGATCGAGAGGCACACGGCGTCTTCTGAAATGCCGCCGTTGCCGGGGATCGCGTAGATGGTCTCGACCTCGGGATTCTCCCGGAGCTTTTTGATGATGGCGTGCTCGCGGCCCCCGCCGCCTACAACGATGAGGTTCATGTAACAACTTCCTTTCTGAAGAAGTCAGAGAAAGGGAGAGTCCAGAGGGGCAAGGCCCCTCTGGTTTCCCGCCCGCAGGCGGGAAAAAATGGCAACGTTTTTTCCGGCGGCATGCACGTCGGAAAAAACACCGCTCGCGAAGTGAACGTGCGGCCCGCAGGGCCGTGCGCTGAGCCTGCATATTCCCGCAGGGTCTGCCGCGCGAGCGTTCTTTACTCGTGCGCTGAACGGAGCGCAATCCCTTTCAATCCGGAACCGACAGGTTCCGGATCGACCTTCTTAGTGGTGGAACAGCCGCATCCCCGTGAAGACGAGCGTCATGCCATAGCGGTCGGCGGTCTCGATCACGTTGTCGTCGCGGATCGACCCGCCGGGCTCCACGATGTACTTCACGCCGCTCTTGCGGCAGCGCTCCACATTGTCGCCGAAGGGGAAGAAGGCGTCGGAGCCGCAGGTGACGCCGCTCTGCGTGGCGAGAAACGCGAGCTTCTCAGCTTTGGTAAGCGCCTCGGGCTGCGCGGAAAACACCTTCTGCCAGGCCCCGTCGCGCAGCACGTCCTCGCATTCGTCGTCAGAGAGATAGACATCGATCGCGTTGTCGCGGTCGGGGCGGCGGATGTCCGGCAGGAACGGCAGCGCGAGCACCTTCGGGTGGCGCCTTAAGTACCAGTTGTCGGCCTTGCCGCCGGCCAGGCGCGTGCAGTGGATGCGGCTCTGCTGCCCGGCGCCGACGCCGATCGCCTGCCCGTCTTTTACAAAGCACACGGAGTTCGACTGCGTGTATTTGAGCGTGATCAGCGCGATCATCATGTCGCGCACGGCGGCTTCGGGGAGGTCTTTGCTCTTTGAGACGATGTTTTCAAGAAGCGCGGGCTCGATCTTATAGTTGTTCCGCCCCTGCTGGAAGGTGACGCCGAAGACGTCCTTGTATTCCTGCGGCGCGGGCACATAGTCCGGGTCGATCTCGACGACATTGTAGCCGCCCTTTTTCTTAAGTTTCAGGATCGCGAGCGCCTCTTCAGTGTAGCCGGGCGCGATGACGCCGTCGGAGACCTCGTTCTTTAAATACTGCGCGGTCGCTTTGTCGCAGACGTCCGAGAGCGCGGCCCAGTCGCCGTAGGAGCAGAGGCGGTCGGCGCCGCGCGCGCGGATGTACGCGCAGGCCAACGGCGTGAGTTCAATGGCGGGGTCCACAAAGTAGACGGCCCTGTCAACGTCGGTGAGCATCTCGCCCACGGCGGCGCCGGCGGGGGAGACGTGCTTGAAGCTCGCGGCGGAGGGGAGGCCGGTCGCCTCTTTGAGCTCGCGCACGAGCTGCCAGGAGTTCAGCGCGTCCAGAAAGTTGATGTACCCGGGCCTGCCGTTCAGCACGCGCACGGGCAGCTCACCCCCGCGCATGAAGATGCGCGCGGGCTTCTGGTTCGGGTTGCAGCCGTATTTCAGTTCCAGTTCCTGCATGGTTATGCTCCTTCCATGATCGAGCGGCAGATGAGTTCGGTCGCCTGGGGCAAAAGGATCCACTCGGCCTGCTCCATGATGCGCCTTTGCAGCGTCTCGGGGGTGTCGCCCTCTTCAACAGGCACGGCCTTTTGCAGCAGGATCCGCCCGCCGTCGGGGATCTCGTTGACCAGGTGCACGGTCGCGCCGCTCACCTTCACGCCCCGGGCAAGCGCCGCCTCGTGGACCTTAAGCCCGTAGAAGCCCTTGCCGCAAAACGCCGGGATCAGCGAGGGGTGCACGTTGAGGATCCGGTCGGGCCACTGGGCGACAAAGCGCTCTGAGAGGATCGAGAGGAAGCCCGCGAGCACGATGACCTCGATCCCGGAGCCCTGGAGCAGCGCGGTCAGCTCCGCTTCAAAGGCTTCCTGCGTCTTGCCCTTCCTGATCACCGTCTCGGCGCGGACGCCGTGGTTTTCGGCGCGCTTCAGGGGATAGGCG
>CAMNAE010000247.1 GCA_946530565.1 uncultured Oscillibacter sp. | reverse complement strand
TCGATCGAGACCTTCGTCGGGATCTATACGCTGCTGTTCGTGACGGCGATATTGCTGATCCTGTATATTGTCAAGGAGCAGCGCGAGCTCAACCAGCTGCGGCGCGATCTCGTCGCGAACGTCAGCCACGAGCTGAAAACGCCGATCACCTCGATCAAGGCCATCGCCGAGATCCTGCACGACGGTCTTGCCAATGACCCGAAGGAGATTCACCGCTATTCCGCCTCGATCCTCGCGGAGACGGACAATCTGGAGGACATGGTGATGGAGATCCTGGAGCTGAGCAAGCTGCAGAGCGGTCTCTCCGCGCCGGAGAAAAGCGTCGTCTACACCGACGGGCTCTTCCGCCCGCTGATCGACCGCTATATGATGCTCTGCGGCGATCTGGGCGTGGAGCTGTGCTGCAGCGAGCCGGATTATGACGCGATCCCGCCGCTGTACACGGACGTGGAAAACATGACGAAGGTCTTGAGCGTGCTGCTCGACAATGCCGTCAAATTCTCCGGGCGGGGCGGCAAGGTCTGGCTCGATCTCGAGCCGGGGCGCGACTGTCTCACGGTCTGCATCCGGGACAACGGGCCGGGCATCCGCGCGGAGGATCTCGACCACATCTTCGAGCGCTTTTACAAGGCCGACGTCTCGCGCAACTCCAAGGGCAGCGGTCTGGGGCTTGCGATCGCGCACGAGATCGTCAAGAGTCTCGACGAAAAGCTCTGGGTCGAGAGCGATTACGGCCACGGCTCTGCCTTTTCCTGCACGATCCACTACAAGTAGTTTCTAGTTTCTAGTTTTTAGTTTCTAGAACAATAAAAATCACGGGAGGGAAAACCGAAGTTTTCCCTCCCGTGATTTTTTATGAACGCCACGCGATCAGCGCCTTTTCCAGCATCCGGTCGCCGAAGGCCCAGTCGGAGAACACCCCGCCGGAGGAGTGGTCGGGCCGTCCGCCCGCGCCGTCCTCCGTGAGCCAGACGGGCGCATAGCCGAGTTCCTCGAGCCGCTCCTTCATCGTAAGGCTGCTCGGATAGGTCTTGTCGCCCGTACGCGCGGCCATCCAGACGAAGGGCTTCTCCCCGCCGCCTTGCGCATAGGTCTCGACATACTGCCGGAGATTGTCCGGGCTCGCGGCAAAGGCCTCGGGCGAGGGGTAGCCGGAGCCGCCCCGGAACAGATGCGCCTTGCCCTCGAGATTGCCGCGCAGGAAACCGTCGTCATACGAGGCGGAAAAGACCGCGCCGTAGTGCTCCGGCTCGAGAAGGGCAAACTTCAGCGCGCCGTAGCCGCCCCGGCCGAGGCCGAAGATGGCGTTGTCCTCACACTTTGTCGAAAGGCATGGCAGCATCTCGTGGACATAGTCCCAGAGGCCCCGGAGAAAATACGTCTCCCACTGCGCGCCGCCCAGCCAGTTGTTGTAGCGCGCGCTGTTCATCGACGGCGCGATCAGCGCGGCGTCGTACAGCGTTGCATACAGCTCGGCCTTGGTGTAGCTCAGCCAGTCGCCGGAGTCGTCGAATTTATCGTGCAGCAGCCAGAGCGTTTTCCCCTCTTTGGGCGGGTTTTTCCGCCAGTCCTCGGGCAGGAAGATATGCAGCGTGATGCTCACGCCGCCGATATAGGCCGCCAGTCTCATCTCCGCGCCCTCCCCTCTTCTCCGCCGAGCGGCAGGAAGTCAAGATACTTCTCCAGCGCCAGGTTCCAGAAATCGAAATTGTGTACGCCGGGCGCCTCAAACCAGGTGTGGTCACAGCCGAGCGCGCGGAAATGCGCACGGGCGGTGAGGTTGTACTGCCAGGTGAAATCCTCGGTGCCGCAGGCCTGGAACAGGCGCGGCATCTCCCTGCCGCTCGCTTTCAGTTCCGCGGCGGTGTGCAGGATGTCGAGCTTCGTGCCCGCGATCTCCGCGGCGTCGGGATAGCCGCTCTGCCCCGCGTGACGCTCGCGCAGATCGGCCTCACAGTCCAGCGGCGAGGAAAAGCTGCCCACGCAGGCGTAGTTCTCCGGGTGGTCGAGCGCGATGCGATAGGCAAGATACCCGCCGTAGCTCAGCCCCGCGATGAAGTTATCCTCACGCTTGCGCGATACGGGGAAGAGATTGCCGATGAATTCCGGCAGCTCCTCCGCGATCTGGCGGTAAAAGTCGCCGAGCTCGTTGCGATAGCCGAGAAAGTCCTGGATCGTGGGCATGACGACCATGAGTCCCATCCGCTCGCAGCGGCGCAGGAACATGGCGTTGAGCGGCCAGGCGGTGAAATCGTCTCCGCCGCCGTGCAGCAGCCACAGGACCGGAAGCGGCTTTTCCCTTCGCGGGGGCTGCTCTTTTCCGGCAAAGGGCAGCGCGTTCGGCGCCTTTTCCGGATAGAGGACGGCGATCTCTTTTCTGCCGACAAAGTCGGAGCGATAGCTGACGGTAAGAAGCGGCATGGCTTATTCCTCCGCGAGCGCACGCAGGGCCTTGACCGTCTCCTCGACCCATTTTTCCGCCGCGCCGGGCATCAGCGAGGCGCTCTGGGATTCCCAGGTGCAGCGCTCGTAGGAACGGGCGTCCGGCATGTACTTCATGCCGCCGTTGACCATGCTGGCCAGCAGCGTCACCGGGAAGGGAGAGTGCTCCTGCAGCTCTTTTTCGGTGATGACGTTCACCTCGGGCTTGGCGCCGACAAAGGCGATCGATCCGAGCGCGAGCAGCTCGGTGACGACCTCGCCCTCCCGCTCGGGGATGTATTTGGCGCTCTTGCGCGGCATCATCGGCGCGCGGCCCTTCAGCCCCCAGCGGAACGAAGATTTCCCAAGCTTCAAGTCTGCCGTTTCCTCGCGGCACACGGCCTTCTCCGCCGCGGCGAGGATGTCGGCGGCCAGCACGGGGCCGTACTGCTCGACGATCTTCAGTCCGTAGGCGACGCCGCGGTCGTCCTTCTGTACCTTGCCCTCATCGTCCACGTATTCCAGGAAAGCCTGATCCTTCGGCACCTGGTCGCCCGCGGCGCTCATGAAGAACAGACACGGCGCGCCGAGCTTTTCCTCCACGATACGGCAGGCGAGACCGGGGATGTCGGA
>CAMNAE010000246.1 GCA_946530565.1 uncultured Oscillibacter sp. | reverse complement strand
GTCGGGAAGTCGCCGCTCTTGAGCGTTGTGAGCAAGGCGCAGCCGAAGATCGCGAACTACCACTTTACGACCCTGTTCCCGAACCTCGGCGTCGTGTGGGCCGGCGAAGGCTCAAGCTTCGTCATGGCCGATATCCCCGGCCTCATCGAGGGCGCGAGCGAGGGCGCAGGCCTTGGGCACGACTTTTTGCGCCACGTCGACCGCTGCCGGCTTCTGGTGCACGTCGTCGACGTCTCCGGCAGCGAGGGCCGCGACCCGGTCGCGGATTTCGACGCGATCAACCGCGAGCTTGCAAGCTACTCCCCCGCCCTTGCCGAGCGGCCGCAGATCGTCGCGGCGAACAAGACGGACATCATGGAGGATCCCGCGAATCTTACGCGGCTTCGTGAGCACGTCGAGGCGCTCGGCTACCCCTTGTACGAGATCTCAGCCGCCGCTCACAGCGGCACCGCGGAGCTCGTGAAGAAGATCGCCGGGCAGCTTGCAATCCTCCCGCCGGTCAGGGTCTACGAGGCCGAGTATGTCCCGCGCCCGGCCGCGATCGACACCTCCGCCGCGCCGACGATCACCCGCACCGACGACGGCTCCACCTGGATCGTCGAGGCGCCCTGGCTCGAGCGGCTCATGGGCAACGTCAACTTCAACGACTATGAGAGCCGCATGTACTTCGACAAGACGCTCCGCGAGGCGGGGCTCTTCACGATGCTCGAAGAGCGCGGCTGCAAGGACGGCGACACCGTCTCCATCTACGACTTCGAGTTTGATTACCGGAAATGAGCGTGCGCATGAACGAGCAGATCCGCGTTGTCTTCGTCGACATCGACGATACGCTCTTAAGCTTCAGCGGCTATGTGCAGGACTCCATGCGCCGCGGCTTTGATCTCTTCGGGCTCAAAGCCTACGAACCCTGGATGTACGACGTTTTTGAGGAGATCAACGGCGAGCTCTGGCGGAAGATCGAGCGCGGCGAGATCGACTTTGCGGGGCTGCAGGCCGTGCGCTGGAATGCGATCTTTTCATCGCTCGGGATCGATTATGACGGCCCGACGTTTGAGACGTGGTTCCGCGCGCAGCTCTTCTCAAGCGCGATCTTAGTCCCCGGAGCGCGGGAGCTTTTGGAGTATCTGAAGCCGAAGTATACGCTCTGCGCCGCGAGCAACGGCCCCGAGGCGCAACAGAAGAACCGGCTGAAGGTCGGCGGGCTGATTGGCTTTTTCGACGAGATCTTCGTCTCCTCCGCGATCGGCTTCCCGAAGCCGAGTCGTGAGTACTTCGACGCCTGCTTTGAGCGGCTCCATGAGCTCGGTCTTTCGGATTTAAAGCCGGAAGAATGCATGATCATCGGCGACTCGGAGACATCAGATATGGCAGGCGGTGTGAATTACGGGATCAGGACCTGCCTTTACCGCCCGGATCTCGCGGCCGAAAAGCCTGCGGGCGTGGACTTTCTGGTACGGAGCCTGGATGATATTCGCAGTATTCTATAAAAGACAGCGACACGGCGTGCCCCATAAACGGGGTTCGCCGTGTCGTGGCTTTTATGCTTACAGCTTTATAGTTCAAGCTTCTTCAGCAAGTCTTCGGGAGTGATCGCCGGGATTACGCCGTTTTTATAATTTGATTGTGATTCACATCGAGCGCATCCGTGAGCTCCTTCTGCGGGTCAAAATCCCTGCCTAAATGCTCGCGGATCTGCGCGCTCCGAACTGCAAAGCGCCGAAATGCGGCACGTTTCCTGGCCAAGGCAGCATCATTGTGCAGCGCGAGCGTGACCGTGACGGTCTTCCCCTCATATTCTTTTAAATCATCGTCTGCGATCAGAACCGTATTGCCCTGAACGATACCGTGAAATGTCTGCATATGAAGATTCCTCCCTGTAAATCAAACACTCTCTTACCGATGCCGCTCACTTCTGCGGTGGAAGTTCCTTGCCCGCTCCGGCGTCACCGGTGGGCAGTCCTCGTCATAGATGATCGGCAATTCCCGCGCCCTGCGCAGCTCTTCGCGCTCTTCCCCGGTGAAGGCCAGCTCGACCAGTTCTTCTTTTGTATACTTCGAGATATTGAACATAGTACAAGCCTTTTTCAAATTACCTTGCCGCTATTATCAGCTTCGATTATAAACTGTTTTTAGACACAGTTCAAGAGGCAAAGAAAAACCTGAACGCTAAACTCGCCAATGCTGCCCTGCTCCATCGCAAGCAGCGCGATGTAAAAAGGCGCTTGCAGGCGGTGAGCGCCTTTCTCTGCCAGGAAAGCCGCTCCCGCAGCGCCGCCGCGTCCCCGCGGGTCAAATAGACGTCGTTGGCCCGGTAGAGGTCTTCGATCACATTCAGCGCAAGATTCTGCAGCCGTGAGGTGAAGGTGATGCGAAACTGCTTCGGTGATCGCTGCGTCACCGTCATCACATAGGAGCAGAGGTCTTTGGCTCTGGTGATGACGGTGAGTTCGGAGGGGTGAGGTTTCATTTCGAAGCTTAATTATTTTCTTCACTGAAAGTAATTATTCGTCAATTCAATGTGCCTGTCTATTTTATCATAGTGAAGTGGGTTGTTCTCGTTTCTTAACCAATTAAGGTAGTTAATGATTTTATCTTGCAGTTTCCTTGGTAGGTTCTCATCAATTTTTAACATCTCATCTTTAAACCATTTCCAGTCCGAAGGGAAAGCTCCATACTGTCTCTTTGAATCATTTTCCATTTTTATAGCTGAAGAATCAACTTGTATTCCAAATGGGGCCGCCATGCTTTCATTATCGTACGCTGTTATCATACCTGAGCCCAAGATTATTTGATTCTTATAACCTAAATCCACCTCAAATATTTTAGAAGCTTTATATGGTATATGATGGCCGTGAATCACTTCTCCATAAGCGATCGATCCCCGTATCAAATATTTATAATAGTTGTCCTTTTCATTAACGAAACATTTGGCCAATTCTCTGAATACTCGTAATAGAATATTAATCATATTTTCTTTTTTACCAGTCGTGATATATATTACATCCATAACAGGGTACAGAAAAACATTTTTGTACATTTTCTCTCTATATGCTG
>CAMNAE010000245.1 GCA_946530565.1 uncultured Oscillibacter sp. | reverse complement strand
TATATAGCGATCTCGCGGAAGTACTGGTCGCAGCACCGCGAGGAGATCAACCGCAAGCGCCGTGAGAAGTACCACGCCAACATCGAAGAGGCACGCGCAGCCGCCCGCCGATACCAGACGGAGAACCGTGACAAGAAGCGAGAGTATCAGCTCGGTACCGTGCCGCACATCCAGAGCGCGTCCGTGCATATCAGCGCGAATATCGACGCGCCTACCGACTAAGAGAGAAGGAGGAAGAGAATGGAATTTAAACTCACAAAGCCCATCACCCCCGCCCCAATCGAGTTTAATGCCGCCGAGCTGCGGCAGGAACTCGAGCCGAAGCTGGCGTACTACCAGACGCTGGTGGTGACGCCGGACAGCATCCGGGACGCCAAGGACGACCGCGCGAAGCTCCGCAAGCTCCGCGACGAGCTGGACTTGCGCCGCAAGAAAGTCAAGCGTGAGTACCTTGCGCCGCTCGAAAGTTTCGAGGCGGAAGTCAAGAGCATCACGGAGATGATCGACGCGCCCATCGCGGCCATCGACGAGCAGATCAAAGCCTATGAGGAGCAAGCCCGCGCAGACAAGCGGGCGGCACTCAAGGCACACTTTGACGCCGCCATGGATGCCGTGTCCGTGCCGATAGACTTCGACAAGATCCTGCCGCCCAAGTGGGGCAACAAAACCGAGAAGACAGAGACCCTGTGCGAGCACATCGACAACGAGATCCGGCGCATCTGCAAGGATCTCGTGGAGCTGGAGAGACTGTACTCCGGCTCGCCGCACTGGACGGCAGTCCGGGAGTGCTACATGCAGGGCTACGACCGGGGCGCCGCGCTGGCATACGCCGCGACGCTCATGCAGGCCGAGCAGGAGCCTGTCGTGGTCGAGGGCGAGGACGAACCGCGCATCACTGGCGCCTTCCGCGTGACCGGCACGCGGGCGCAGATCGTGGCGCTGCGGAACTTCATGAAGAGCCGGGGCCTTGAGTTTGAAGTGATAAGATGAAGAATAAGTACAAAATCTGCGACTTCGACGCGCGAAACATCGGGAAAAATCACATCAAGTGGAGGAGGCGAGGTAAATGACACCATCCAACACCCTCACCCCCGCGAAAAACGCGATCACCTACACCGCAGGTGGGCAGGAGATAACGCTCAACGCGGGCATCATCAAGCGCTACCTGGTCAGCGGCGACGCCGACCAGGTCACAGACCAAGAGGTGCTGCTTTTTGCGAAGCTGTGTCAGCACCAAGGCCTGAATCCGTTTTTGAAAGATGCCTATCTCGTCAAGTATCGCAACTCGCCCGCACAGACCATCGTCAGCAAGGGTGCGCTCGAAAAGCGCGCCTACAGGTGCAAGGACTATCGCGGCTTCGAGGCTGGCATCATCGTCCGGCACGCTGACGGCACCATCGAGCAGCGTACCGGCACCTTCTACGCCGATGACGAGCAGCTCGTCGGCGGGTGGGCGAAGGTGTACGTCGACGGCTACGTCGTGCCGGTCGAGGCGACCGCGTCCCTGCGGGAGTACGGCACTGGCAAGGCGCTGTGGGCGTCCAAGCCCGCCACGATGATCCGCAAGGTCGCCAAGATGTGCGCCCTGCGAGAGGCCTTCCCGGAGGACATGATCCCGGGGGCCTACATCGCCGAGGAGATGGACGCGCCCGAACCGCCAGCCGTGGAGATCCCCGCGACCACAACGACGCCACCCGCGGACAGCTTCGCTGCCATCATGGAAGGAGATGACTGACAGTGTACACCATCACGCAGGACAAAAACTACATCATCACGGGCTTCGTCGCCCGTGATGCCGAGACCAAGAGCACCAAAAACGGCAAGGAGTATGTGACCTTCTCCGTCGCCGTGAGCAAGGACAAGGACGACAAGACTATCTGGACGAGCTGCAAGGCATGGGGAGATGCCGCCAAGGTCGCCGCCACCATCGTCAAGGGCGACACCGTCCTCTGCGTCGGACGTATCGACAAGCACGAGTACAACGGCAAGATCTATAAGGATCTGGTCTGCGAGTTCATCATCAAGATGGGCGCGACCGCTGCGCCGCCGCCCGCGCAGCAGTCTGCCGACCTCGGTGCAGAGGACGATCTGGCCGAGTTTGAGGAGATCATCGGCGGCGGGGAGGATCTGCCGTGGTAACTCCCAAGGAGGAGGAGCTGCGGTCGCAGAAGTGGATGCTCGACAAGATCACCGACATCTACTTCGCACCCCTCGCCACGCAGGAGAGCATAGACAATGGCATGGACGAGCTGCGCGGCCTGTATATCGCCGCCCATCTGGACGGCATCTTCCAGCAGTTTTGGCCGAGACTGGCCGCACAGCTCCGCAAGTCCGGCACATACGGCGACCAGGGCATGGTCCTCCGGGCGCCGTATGTGGTCGATGACTTCCCCACGGGCGACTCCCCATATCGCGAGATCATGGAGGAGACCAACGACTTCAAGAGGCAGCAGCTCCTCGCGCAGGTCGGCAGACGTGCCCGCGAAGTCGGCGTCAAAAACTTCAAGGCTCTCTGGGAGCGATACTTCCGCGACCACCGCGAGAAGCCGGACGGCACAGGCAGTGAGCTCGTCACGACCATCGTGGACCACGAGTACAACCTCGGCGAGTGGCACTTTGACAGGACGTGCGGCCGCATCTACCGCGAGACCGTCAACGGCGGCGTCGAGATCGCCTGCGCGCATCCCATCGCGCCGGTCCGCCGCATCGTGGACATCGACACGGGGCAGCAGTCCCTCGAGGTGGCCTACATGCGGGGAAATGTCGGCATGACCGTCACGCGACCAAAACGCGACCTGTACGATGCCTCCAAGCTCCTCGACCTGGCCGAGTGTGGCGTCTCCGTGACTTCCAAGACCGCGAAGCTCCTGGCCGAGTACCTGTGCGATGTCGAGGACCTCAACTTCGACGAGATCCAAGAGGCAAAATCGACCTCCCGCCTGGGCTATGTCGGCACCGAGTTTGCACCGTATATCCCCGACCTGGAGTATGGCGGCGGCAGTGCCTACCAGGCTCTATACAGCGCCATACACAAAAACGGCTACTTCGACGCATGGCGCACCGAGGCC
>CAMNAE010000244.1 GCA_946530565.1 uncultured Oscillibacter sp. | reverse complement strand
AACGACCCCGCCTGGAAGGACGAGGTCATCTACTGGGGGCCGATGGGCTGCCTGACCGGCTTTTATCTGATCCTGAAGGGCGACCGCCGCTCCGAGGAGCTGCTGGACCTGATCGTCGGCGCGTTTCGCTCTGTGGAGGACGCCGAGTCTGTTCCCGGCACCGCGCCCGAGAACTGCGGGCACTGTCTCATGCATAACCTCGGCATGGCCAAATGGTACGCGAAGAGATTCGCGGACTATCTGGAGGCGCACCGGAACGACCCCGCGATCTTCCATTACCCGCAGACAGAGCGCCTCGTGACCGACGAAGGCGCGCTCTTCTACGACTCCTGAGGCGGTTAACGCATCCGGGACAGCACAACAGCATCACAACAGGCTGCGGCAAAAAGCACCGGTCCGTCATCATGAGGCCCCGCAAGGGGCCGCGGCGATCCGTTCCCCCTGTGCAGGAGGGCGGATCCCCGCGATCCGTGCGGAGACACGGATCCTTTGAGGGCGGAGGCTCTGCTTTTTGCCGCAGCCTGTCTTTTTGCCTTTTACCGGTCGCCTGCTGTTTATGCGAGCGTGCGCAGCAGCGACTCGACGTCGGCGGCCGTGGGTGGGCAGCCGGGGCAGCAGTGCTCCGCGCCGCGGCAGCAATTGCCGATCCCGACGCCCGGGATGCTTTTGCCGCGAAAATCCTGCCCGATCGAAATCGGCGCGTTTGTGCGGATACCGGCCTCCCTTGCGATGTACAATCCGCGGACCAGCGCGGCGAAACAGGCCGAGCAGGCGCTCCCGGCGCGCACGGACTTCGTGAGCGATTTCACGAGCCCGGACGCGGGCGGGTAGGCCGCGGCGTCCCGGGGCGAGTTGATCGCGACGATGTCTTCTTCGCAGATCTCAGAAGACCCGGCGCCATAGCGCTCTGCCAGCTGGATATAGGGGACGTCTCTGATATCGAGCCCCATGAGGCGGCAACCGTAGGCGTCGATCTGCACGGGGTCGGTGCCGAGGAACATGCGGTTCGTGTGTACGGGGTTCCCGCCCTCTTCGAAGTTCAGATCCCCGCAGATGCTGTCGACGATCACGAGCGACGGCTTCAGCGCGGCGCCGAGCGCGGCGATCGGCTGCGTGAGCCCCTCGGTGTGGAAGCGCCGCTTTTCGCGGTCGGGGATACAGCCCTTCAGGTTCTTGAGCGCGCAGGTCATGCGCGTCTGACAGTGCCCCTTCAAAACCGGCAGATCGATGAGATAGTCCGCGTCCAGAGCGCGGCAGGCGATCTCCATGGGGCGCAGCGGCGTCTCCACGCGGTGCGTTTTGTCCTTTTTTAAATCGTAAAATGGGACGCCGTATTCTCTTGAAATACGGTCATAGCCGCAGACCTTCATCGCGCTTAGTGTGCCCTCGCCGACCCATGAGCTCTCGATGATCGAGAGGTCACGGAAGCCGTGGCTTTGAAAGTACTCGATGCAGCCGGAGAGAACGCCCGGGTGGGTCGTGGCGCCGCGCGCGGGATCGTCGGCGACGACCAGATTGGGCTTGAGCGCGATCGAAGCGCCGGCGGGGATGCTGTCGGCAACAGAAGCGGCGGTCAGCAGGGCAAGCGTCATCCCGTGCGCGTCAGAGCCGAAAACCTCGTAGATCCTGGACATGATCATGCCTCCGTTCGTGTGTCTTTCAGCGCGGCTGCGATGCTTTTCCGCTTCCGGCCGCTGCGCTTTATTGCTTACAGTTTATAGAATAGACCGCTGAAACGCAAGCTTTTTCAAACGCAGACATTTCAAAATGAAACACAGATCGTGCCCGGTGATCAAAAACAGCATTGCTTTTTTCGCCTGTTTGCGTTAAAACAGTTACAGCACCTGAGATTTCGCGGTATGATAAAAGGAGAGATACCATGCGTTTATTCATCAACGCCTGCGTCAGGCGTGCCTCCCGCACGGAGTATCTTGCTCGCGAGCTGATTCAAAGGCTCGGCGGCGCGTGGGACGAGCTCCGTCTCGAAGAACTCGACTTCCCGAAGGCGGACGAGGCCTTTCTTCTGCGGCGCGATGCGCTTCTTGCGCGGGGCGAGTACGCTGACCCGCTCTTCGCTCCCGCCCGCCAGTTCGCCGCGGCGGAGACGATCGTGCTCGCGGCGCCGTACTGGGATCTCTCGTTCCCGGCGATGCTCAAGCAGTATCTTGAGCAGATCTGCGCGGTCGGCATCACCTTTCGCTATACGCCCGAGGGGATCCCCGAGGGGCTCTGCCGCGCGAAGACGCTTTACTATGTGGAGACCGCGGGCGGCCCGTTTGCGCCGGACGAGTTCGGCTTCGGCTATGTGCAGGCGCTCTGCCGCAGCTACTTCGGCATAAACGACGTCCGGCTCGTCAAGGCGGTGGGCCTCGATGTTGACGGAGCGGATGTGAACGGGATCCTGCTCGAGGCGGCAGAGAACATGGACACACTGATCCATGAAGATTATAAAGAAGGCAAAACATCATGCTGATCCTGATCGGCGGTTTTTTCCTGAGCATGATCCCCTCGGCGCTGTTGGCCCTCTGGCTGATCCGGCAGAAGGATATGCCAGAGGACTACGCAAAAACGGCCACCCGCTCCCTGATCGCCGGCGTCATCTCGGTGCTCCAGGTGGTCGCCTGCTCGGCTGTTCTCAACGTTGCCGGAGGCCTTGCGTTTGGCCTGACCGGTATTCGGGCCGCGCATCCGTTCTGGTACGATGCGTACTATAAATTCATCGTCCTCGCCCTTTCCGAGGAGATCATGAAGTTCCTCGCGATGAAAAAGGCGGTCGGGGATCGCAAAAGCTCCCATCTGGAGTGGACTATCTTCATGATCCTTACGGGCACCGGCTTTGAGGTGATCGAGGCGATCCCTTACGCGATCGGCTCCGGTGTCCCGCACATGCTCGTGCGCGGCTTTACGCTCATGCACGGGGCCTTCGGCCTCATCACCGGCTATTTTTACGGAAAGTCCCGGCGCGAGGGGAATCGCGGCATTGCGGTATGCGGGATCCTGCTCGCCTGGCTTTTGCACGGGCTCTATGATTTCACGCTCACAGAGGAGATCATGGAGGTCAGCGACCTGGTCATGTTCATCCCCCTGTCGATCGCGGCGCTCTCGGTGGTGCT
>CAMNAE010000243.1 GCA_946530565.1 uncultured Oscillibacter sp. | reverse complement strand
CGGCTCTCCTCGAGCCAGCCGTTGACCGCGACGAGGCCGTCCTTCGCGTCGACGCCGACCGCTATTTTTTCGCCGTAGCGCTCGGCCATGCGGCGCGTGAACGCCGGGTCCTTCAGCGCCGCGGTGCCGAGGATGCAGCGGTCCACGCCGAGCTCCAGATAGTCGGTGACGGTCTCCTCGCTGCGGATGCCGCCGCCGACCTCGATGAAGGCGTGGCCCTGCTCGACGAGCGCGCCGATCTCGATGCGGTTCGCCTCGCCGGGCCGGCCGAGCTTTGCGCCGTCAAGATCCACGATGTGCAGCCGGAGCGCACCCTGGCGGATGAAGCGCCGCGCGACGCCGCAGGGCTGCGCGGAATAGACGGTCATGCGGCTGTAATCGCCCTGCTGCAATCGTACGGCCTTCGCGCCGATCAGGTCGATGGCCGGATAGAGCTGGAGTTCCTGCATAGGTATTCCTCCTACAGATTCCTTCCCCCAGCGGGGGAAGGTGGATTCGCGAAGCGAAGACGGATGAGGGAGAGGCTTTCCGCTCAGGCAGATCGACCGGGCTCACCATCCACGGCTCCGGAGCGTCCCCCCTGCCCGGGCAGGATCGCGCTTTCCTTAAAGTCCTGCGAACGCGCGCAGGATCCGAAGCCCCGTGTCGCCGGACTTTTCGGGGTGGAACTGCGTGCCCCATACGTTCCCGCGGTGCACGACGCCGGTCACCGCGAGCGCGCCGTAGTCCGAAACGGCGCTCGTGTCGCCGGCGCAGTCCGCGGCGTAATACGAGTGGACATAGTAGACGTACTCGCCCTCAGAGACGTCGGAGAGCAGCGGGTCGTCTGTTTTCAAAAAGCGCAGGGCGTTCCAGCCCATGTGCGGGATCTTCAGCGCAGGATCGCCGAGCGCGCCTTTTAAGGGCAGCACGCTGCCGGGGATCAGGCCGAGCCCCTCGTGCTCGCCGTACTCAAAGCTTTTTGAAAGCAGCATCTGCATGCCGAGGCAGATGCCGAGCAGCGGCTTTTTCGCGGCCTCCTCGCGCACGACCCGATCAAGGCCGCGCTCTGTGAGCTTTTGCCGCGCATCGCCGAAGGCCCCGACGCCCGGGAGGATGATCCTGTCCGCGCGGCGCAGCTCGTCCGCGTCGCCGCTCACGCAGCACTCCGCCCCGACACTTTTCAGCGATGAGACGAGCGAGAAGAGGTTCCCGACGCCGTAATCTACGATCGCGAGCATCTTACAAAAGTCCTTTCGTGCTGGGGATCTCGCCGCCAAGCGCGGGGTCATGGGAGACCGCCTCTTTAAGCGCCCTGGCCGAGCCCTTGAAGAGCCCCTCGATGATGTGGTGGCTGTTCTCGCCCGCGAGCATTCTGAGGTGCAGCGCGCAGGGGCAGGCGCGCACGAAGCCGTAAAAGAACTCCTTCACGAGCTCCGTGTCGAAGTCCCCGACCTTTTCGGTCGGGATCTCCACGGCCCAGCCCAAATGCGTGCGGCCCGAGAGATCGACCGCGCACTGCAATAGCGCCTCGTCCATCGGCAGCAGGAAGAAGCCGTAGCGGCGGATCCCGCGCTTTTCGCCGAGCGCGGTCAAAAAGGCCTGGCCGAGCGCGATGCCGATGTCCTCGGTCGTGTGGTGGTAGTCGACGTCGGTGTCCCCGCGGCAGGAGAGCGCGAGGTCAAAGCGGCCGTGCGATGAAAAGAGCTCGAGCATGTGGTTCAAAAAGCCGCAGCCGGTATCGATCGCGTGCTTACCGCTCCCGTCGAGGTTCAGCGTGAGCTGGATATCTGTCTCGGCCGTGCGCCGGGTCACAGTGGCTGCACGCATTTATCCCACCTCCTCGGCGATGCGGGTGAACGCGTCCATAAAGGTCTGCATCTGCTCCATCGAGCCGACCGTCACGCGAATGAAGTCCTGCGTCCGGGGCGCGGAGAAATGCCGCACGAGCACGCCCTGCTCTTTGAGTCGCGCATAGAGCTCATGGCCGCCGATGCCCGGGAGCTTTACGAAGAGGAAGTTCGCCCGGCTCGGCAGCACAGACGCCCCGAGCGCCTCGAGCTCCTCGCGCGTCCACTCGCGCGCGGCCTGGACAGAGGCGCAGCAGGCCTCAAAATACGCCCGGTCGCGCAGCGCCGCGGCGCCGGATGCCATCGTCAGGCGGTTGATGTTGTAGGGGTTGTGGCTGTACTTCACGCGGTTCAGGTCCTCGATGAGGGCCGGGCTTCCGAAGCCGAAGCCCAGACGCGCGCCCGCGAGCGAGCGGCTCTTCGAGAGCGTCTGCACGACGAGCAGGTTATCATAGCGGTAGAGCATCGGAACGCAGCTCTCGGCGCCGAAGTCCACATAGGCCTCGTCGACGACGACGACGCGGTTCGGGTCGGCGTCCAAAAGGCGCTGGATCTCGCTGCGCGGCAGCGCGAGCCCGGTCGGCGCGTTCGGGTTCGCGATGAAGATCGTGCCGGGGAAGTCCATGTAGTCGTCGACGGCGAGCGTAAAATCCTCGCGCAGGGGGATGATGTTTGCATCAAGGCCGTAGAGCTTCGCCCAGGTCCTGTAAAACCCGTAGGTCACGTCGGCAAAGGCGCAGGGCTTCCCCGCACCGCAAAACGCGCGGAAGGCGAAGGACAGTATCTCGTCGGAGCCGTTGCCGGGGATGATGTTCTCGGCTTTGAGCTCATAGACCGCGGCCGCGGCGTCCAGCAGCAGCGAGCAGTCCGGGTCGGGGTAGAGGTTCAGCTTGCCGATCTCCGCCCGGTTGATCGCCCGCAGAACGGCCGGCGAGGGCGGAAAGGGGCTCTCGTTCGTGTTGAGCTTGCAGTAGCTCTGGTCCTGCGGCTGTTCGCCGGGGGTATACGGTGCGAGGCTCTGCGCCTCAAGCGATAAAAAGCGGCTCATGACTGTTCGCTCCTTTCCTGTTCGTCGGGCATTCGGATCAGTGCCGCCCGGGCGTGGGCTTCGAGGCCTTCACAGCGGGCGAAGCGGGCGACGTCCGGCGCGTCCTGAATGAGCGCGGCGCGGTCATAGTAGAGGAAGCTCGAGCGCTTGCGGAAATCGTCGACGCCGAGCGGACTTGAAAAGCGGGCGGTGCCCATCGTCGGGAGCGTGTGGTTGGGGCCTGCGAAATAGTCTCCGAGGGCCTCCGCCGCGTAGC
>CAMNAE010000242.1 GCA_946530565.1 uncultured Oscillibacter sp. | reverse complement strand
CCGGAACCAGTCGCGCCCGGAGCGCTGCACGTCGTCCAGCGAAAAGCCCGCAAGTAGGTTTCCGGAGCGAAAGATCCGGTTCGTCACCATGCTCTTTTGCGCGATCGCCGCGTCGAAGAACTGACCGAGGAAGGTGGCGCCCTTCGCCTCCGCGTCCGCGCGGCGGTACTCGTCCCGGAGCCGGTCCGTGTCGAGGTCGTCGACCGCGCGTCCGGAGAGCGTCTCGCCGAAGGCCTGCCAGTCCGCGCAGCTGTCGAGCTGGCGTTTGGTAAGGATCGCGCGGATGCGCTCTTCATACGGCGCGGCAGCGGCGTAGTCGTAGGTGTCCGGCTCAAATTCGGGCGCCTCGCCGCGCAGGGCCTTCAGCGCCCGGATCATCTGGCAGAACGCCTGATAGTAATCCGACGGATTGTCTTTCACACACACCGCGTATTCCCCCCAGGCGGGGAGGTAGCGGTAGCGCATAAAGCTGTAGTCGGGCAGGTGCCCGGCCCGCCCGTGCCCGAGGTTCATCACGGAATGCTCGCTGAACTGGTAGACGGTGTTGGTATAAAGGCCTTTTTCGAGGTCGTCCGGCTTCCCGGGGGAATGGCGGAAGAAGAGCCTCCGCTCCGTTTCGCCGTCGGGGCCGGGCAGGAGCTCGTAGAAATACGCGTCGGTGTTGTTGATGACGAGCGAGGGCGTGCCGGCGAAGTTCTGATGCGCCCAGGTGTCGGCGAGCACATGCATGGCGAGCCCTGCCGCGGGGAGACCGCGGCCGCGCGCGAGCGCGACGGTCTCACGGACCAGCGGACCGTTCGGCTTGCAGATCAGGCGGTATTTGCTGAGATAACGCCGCGAACAGTGCGGCTTTTCCGCGTACAGGTCATAGGGCAGAAAGTGGAAGGACGCCCAGATCCGGGTGATCGTCTGCAGCCCGACGACGTCGGGATTGACGTCCACCAGCTCCGTCTGGCTCTGCGTGGTCGCCGCGTCCCGCGGGCCGCCGACAGAGGCGAGGAAGGTCGGCGTGCACAGATCCGCCATTTGGGCGCTTGCGCAGATCACAAGGCTGTCCTCGTGCGAATAGCCTGCGAGGATCGCCGCGCAGTAGGTGGCATAATAGTGAAAATCCTTCTGCATACGCCTCACCTCCCGCTGTCCGCCTGCGCGGCGCGGTGCGCTTTGCGGATCCGTTTGATGCCGTTGTAGGAGCGGATCAGGGAGATCAGGGCATAGATGAGCGTCAGGTCCGTGATCAGCGAGGCGTGTTCGGCGACCTGCTTGTTGCCTGTGACCAGATCGATGGCCGAGTCCGCGGCCGAAACGACCGTAAGGGCCAAAAGGATGGCCGCGAGGATCAGGCATGGCGGTGCGTGGGGCTTTTTCAGCGCGAACGCGCGGGCGGCAAGGCCGATATAGATATGATCGGCGATGGTCAAGACGATGACGGCCAGAAAGACGATCACGATCATGGCGGTCACGATCCCGGCGCCGGGCCCTTCCTTGGGGATCAGTTCCAGGATCTCCTCGCGCCTGGTGATCGCTTCCATAATGATCTTGATCACGGTCCAGACGCCGAGCCCGATCACGGCGTTCGCACTGATCAGCAGTTCGCTCATGCAGCGCCGCTGCGCCTGTTCCTGTGCGGCGGGAGAATTCACTGCCATGCGCCGCCTCCTCTCATGGGACTGAAAGCACGCGCCGCGCAAGCGGTCGAAGCGCTGCTTCCGCATGCTATTATAGCACATCGAAAGCGCCGCGCGCAACCGCACATCAGGGTCCGGGGAGCGGAAGAGGGCGAAAAGACCGAAAAGACCGAAAAGACCGAAAAGACCGGAAAGCGTACCGGGCCGGGGGAGCGGCTCGGTACGCTTTCCGGGAGGAGTGAACGATGCTCACGTCCCGCTTGCTCCGTAGTTCGCGAGCACGCGGGCGGAGGGGTCGGAGACGTCGCAGCCGGGCCAGGATCTGTTCGGCATCCAGAAGTCCCGGATCATGCGCGCCTGACCGGGATAGTATTTTTCAAAGATCTCGCGGTAGAGAAGGCTCTCCTTCGTAAAGGGCGGGCAGTGGCCGAACTGCCGGCGCAGAGTCTCAAACTCCGCGTCCGTGTATTTCTCTTCCGCATAGGCCTTCAGGTCGTCGACCATCGAGTGGCCGACGGCGTCGGAAAAGGCCGCCTTCTGCCGCCAGAGGATCTCGTCGGGCAGCAGGTGATCGCCTTCAAAGGCGTGGCGCAAAAGGTACTTGCCCATTCCGTAGGTATTCATCTTGAGCTTCGGGTCGATCGCCATCACATATTTTACGAACTCGAGATCGCCGAAGGGGACGCGCGCCTCGAGCGAGTTGACCGAGATGCAGCGGTCGGCGCGGAGCACATCGTACATGTAGAGCTCGTCGACACGCTTTTTCGCCTCGGCCTGGAAGGCCTCGGGCGAGGGGGCGAAGTCCGTGTACTTGTAGCCGAAGAGCTCGTCGCTGATCTCACCGGTCAGAAGCACGCGGATGTCCGTGCGCTCGTGGATCGCCCTGCAGCAGAGGTACATGCCCATGCTCGCGCGGATCGTCGTGATGTCCCAGGTGCCGAGCAGCGCGATGACCTCCTCGAGCGCGGCGAGCACCTCCTCGCGCGTCATATAGACCTCGGTGTGCTCGGCGCCGATGTAGTCGGCGACCATGCGGGCGTATTTCAGGTCGATCGCGTCGGTGTCCATGCCGATCGCGAAGGTGCGCACATGGCGGCCGAGCACACGGGCCGAGATCGCGCACACGAGGCTCGAATCGAGCCCGCCCGAGAGCAGGAAGCCGAGCGGCGCGTCGGCGTCGAGCCGCTTGTCGATGCCGAGGATCAGCTTCTCGCGGATATTGGCGCAGATGGCGTCGAGGTCGCCGTACACATACTGCGAAACACTGGTCACGTCCGCGTAGCGGACAAACTGCCCGTCGGCATAATAATGTCCGGGAGGGAAGGGCGTGATCTCGCGGCAGAGCCCGACGAGGTTCTTCGCCTCGCTCGCAAAGACGATGTTCCCATCGTCGTCATAGCCGTAAAAGAGCGGCCGGATACCGATCGGGTCGCGCGCGGCGATGAGGCTTTTCTTTCGGCTGTCGTAGATGATCATCGCAAACTCCGCATCGAGCAGCCGGAACATG
>CAMNAE010000241.1 GCA_946530565.1 uncultured Oscillibacter sp. | reverse complement strand
CCGTGTGATCTTTACGATGGGAGCCCCGCAAGCCGCCGCTTTTGATCAGCGCTGAGCTGCTTGAGCGCATACTCGCGCGAAAGTGCCGCGGAGCGGCTCTCTGCATTTTCCCAGTAGACCGGTCTCAGCGGGCCGTGGGAGCGCGTATATTTGGCGCCGCGCCCCGCGAGGTGCTGCCGAAGCCGGCGGGAAAAATCGTTCGTGCAGCCGGTGTAGAGCGAGCCGTCGCCGCACAGCAGCATGTAAACGCCCCACTGGCCGCGCGCGGGCGCTGCTGTGGGATCAGGCGCGGGGGATGCGTTGGACGCGTCTGCCGCCTGTTCGGCAGCGGCCGGCGCCGGGCATGTTTTCGCTGCTGATCTCTCCGCGCTCATGTCTCTTCGCGCCAGCCCTTGCACACGTCGACCCAGCCGGCGAAGTTCGCCGCGCAGCGCTCCAGCTCGGGGATCGTGAGCTCAATCGCGCTGTTCGCGCTGCCGACAGCAGGGTAGACGGTCTCAAAGCGGCGGAGCGATTCGTCGAGATAGACCTTGACGCCGCTCGGCAGGGCGAAGGGGCAAACGCCGCCGACGTCGTGGCCGATCACACTGTGGCAGTCCTCGTGGCTCATCATCTTCGCCTTCGTGTGGAACTGAGCCTTGTAGCGGGGGTTATCGACCTTCGCGTCGCCCGCGGCGACGATCAGGACCGGCTCCTCACCGACCCAGAAGCTCAGGGTCTTCGCGATGCGCGCACCCTCGACGCCGAGCGCCTGGGCCGCAAGCTCCACGGTCGCAGACGAGACGTCGAACTCTAAAATGCGCTCCGCGACCCCGAGGGGCTCCAGATACGCGCGTACCAGTGCAATGCTCATGCTGAGATCCTCCTTGATTCAGCGCACGTCCAGACGGTGCACGTCCGTGCAGCGTTTTAAGTCGCTGTCCCATTCAAAGACCGCGCCCTGCAGCTTGTCGCCGCCGCGGCCGGGGCGGTAGCGGCCCGGGAGCCCGCCCAAAAAGTGCTCGACCGACTGCTCCGGCTCGATGCCGAGCACCGATACGATCGGCCCGGTCATGCCGAGGTCGGTGAGGTAGCCCATGCCCTTTTCAAAGACCTGTTCGTCGGCCGTCGGCACATGGGTGTGCGTGCCCCACATCGCGCTGACGCGGCCGTCGAGATAAAAGCCCATGGCGATCTTTTCGCTCGTCGCCTGGGCGTGGAAGTCGAGGAGCGTCACGTCGGCCTCGCCGGACTTTAAAAGCCGGTCGGCCGCAAGGAAGGGGCTCTCGTATGCGTTCCACTCAAGATCACAGCGGCCGATCAGGTTCATGACCCGGATCCGGAGACCGCGGCAGTCAAAATAGCCGCAGCCCCTGCCGGGCTTTTTCGGGCCGAAGTTCTCGGGCCGCAGGAGCCAGGGCGCATCGTCCAGCAGGTCGAAGACCTGCCGCGTGCCGAAGCTGTGGTTGCCGAGCGTCACGACGTCGGCGCCGGCAAAGTGCATGCGCTCCGCCTGCTCCGGGAGAAGCCCGGTGTTGTTCGCGTTTTCGCCGTTCACGACGCAGAAGTCGATGCCCTCGAGCTTCCGCAGCCCGGGAAGCGTCTTTTCAAGATGCTTCAGGCCCGACTCCATGCACACGTCGCCGACGGCCAGGATCCGAATGCGCATCGCGCTTGCCTCCCTTGTTGAGTGATGACTATGATCGTTGTTTGAAATCAGTATAGCAAAGTGCGGCGGCGGATGCAAGATTGGCGTCCTGTGCTCATAAGGCGACTTTAGCGCGCAAAGAACGCGCGGATCTCGTCCTCGCTGCACTGCACGCTGCCCTGGGCGAAGCCGTTTCGCCCGCCGCCGCGGCCCGAGAGCGCGGCGTTCATCTCCTTGACGAGCGAAGCGATGTCGGCGTGATCGGCGCGGATGAGGGCGTAGGCGTAGCTGCTGCCCTCGCCGCAGAAGACCGCGGCGAGCCCGTCGATCTTCTGCGCAAGGGCGTCGGCGAGACGCCGGGGGCTCTCCTTTTCACCCGCCGGCCGGATCAAAAGCCGGTCGCCCGTACCCGCGTGCAAGTCGGCGAGCGCCTCGCAGAGCTCCTGCTCGAGTTTTCCCGCGCGCTCACGGGCGGAGGCCAGGTCGTGCAGGACCCGCGCGGTCGCGCCGGTGATCTCGGTCGGCTTGACCGAGAGCGCCTGTCCGCTCTCGCGCGCGGCGTCG
The DNA here is from genome assembly GCA_946530565.1 of uncultured Oscillibacter sp. Classification (GTDB taxonomy): domain Bacteria; phylum Bacillota; class Clostridia; order Oscillospirales; family Oscillospiraceae; genus Oscillibacter. Next base: position 949 of record CAMNAE010000241.1, on the reverse strand, counting down.
TAGCAGGCCGACAGGTACTTCAGCGCCCGTGCGCCGCAAAGGATCTCGATGCGCACGCCCTCGCGGAAGGGCTGGCAGGAGAGCACTTTGATGAGCCCGACCTCGCCGGACCGGCGCACGTGCGTGCCGCAGCAGGCGCAGCAGTCGGCGCCCGGGAAGGTGACGATGCGGACCTGACCCTCGATCTCCTTCTTGCTGCGGTAGTCGATCTCATTAAGCTCGGCAGGGGAGGGAAGGGTGATCCCGGTCTCGCGGTCGGCCCAGACGGCCTCGTTCGCCTTCTGCTCGGCAATGAGCACCTGCTCCCAGGTCATCGGCACGTTGTAGTCGATCGTGACGACGTCGGCGCCCAGGTGGAAGCCCACGTTGTCGCAGTGATAGAGCGCGCAGAGGATGCCGGAGATGATGTGCTCACCGGAGTGCTGCTGCATGTGGTCGAAGCGGCGGGCAAAGTCGATCTCGCCCGCGACCTCGCTGCCGACGGTGAGCTTTTGATCGCACAGATGCACGATCTCATCGCCGCGCTCCTGCACGTCGAGCACGTGCGCGCTGCCTAAGCTGCCGCGGTCCGCCGGCTGGCCGCCGCCCTCAGGGTAGAAGGCGGTGGCGTCGAGCGTGACGGCAAAGCCGCCCTTTACGGCCTCGCAGGTGCGTACCTGCGACGTGAAGGAACGCAGATAGGCGTCGCGCTCATAGAGTTTCTCTGTCAACATATTGTATTGTTATAATAAAATATTACGATTCGGAGTCATTCTTCGGCAAATTCAGGGCGATGTGGAGCTCGTCGAGCTGCTTCTGCGTGACGGCAGAGGGCGCGTCCATCATCATGTCCTGCGCGTTCTTGTTCATCGGGAAGGGGATGATCTCGCGGATCGAGTCCTCGCCGGCGAGCAGCATGACCATGCGGTCGACGCCGGGGGCGATGCCCGCGTGCGGCGGCGCGCCGTAG
>CAMNAE010000240.1 GCA_946530565.1 uncultured Oscillibacter sp. | reverse complement strand
GATGAGAACCTCCGCGCTGCCTTTGCCGCCGCCGTCGACCGCACAGCCGTCGCCGCAGCCGCCGGGCTCAACACACGCCCGGCCGCGGCGCTCGTGCCGCCCGGCGTGCCCGAGGACGAGGTAAGCGACTTCCGCACCTCCGCCGCCGGCGCCGAGGCCGTGCTCTCGGCGCAGATCGAGGTCGAGGGCAAGGAAGAGCTCGCGATCGGCTCAAACGAAGAGGTCGAATCCGACCCCGCGGCGCTCCGCCGCGCCCGGGCTTCCGCGCTTTTGCGCTCCGCCGGCTACAGCCGTGTCACCGAGATCGGAACTCTGACGCTCCTGCATGAGGCGTCCGCCGCGCAGACCGCGGCCGCGGCGGTATTGAAAAAGCAGCTGGAAGACGCGCTCGGCGTTGCCGTGGAGTGCGAGGCCAAAACGCGCGCGGAGCTCTTCAGCGCGATCCGCAGCCGCAGCTATCAGCTGGCGCTCGTGCAGATGGACCCCGTTGCGAACGACGCGGAATGCTTTTTGATGGACTTCGTCTCCGGCGCGCGCAACAACGTGTGCGCCTATGAAAACAGCGCCTACGACACGCTTTTGACGATCGCCGCGACCGCGCACGACGCGGCCGGGCGCATGGGCTGTCTCCACGACGCTGAGGATCTTCTGCTCGAGGACGGCGGGATCTTGCCGCTTTGGACCGACCGCACCGCCTGGCAGTACTACGGCTCGCTCGCCGGCATCGGCCGCGACAGCCGCGGCTTCTTCCTGCTCGATACCGCGCGTGAGAAAAACGCCGGATAACGCTCTGCCCGCACACGTTCGGAACAGGCCGTATTGTGCGGGCTTATTTTGCCCCTCCGCCCTTGACGCGGCGGGCTCAGAGGAGTAAAATCAATGTGCATAAAACCGCACACATTCAAGGGGGATCAGGGGCGTTTTGCCCCGTCCCCGGGAAAGGAACATGCTGTGATGGACGAGAAAAAGACCAAGCTCCTGGCGGCTCAGATCCGTCTGGAGACCCTGCGGACCATCGGCGCGCTCGGCTTCGGCCATGTGCCCGGCTCGATGGATCTCGCGGACCTGATGGCCGTGCTCTACGGCGAGGTCATGCACTATGACCCGAAGAACCCCCGTTGGGAGGATCGCGACTGGTTCGTGCTCTCCAAGGGTCACGCCGGCCCGGTCGCCTATGCCACCTTCGGCATCATGGGCTTCTACCCGATGGAAGAGGCCTATACCCTCAATAAGCCGCACACCCACTTCCCCAGCCACACTGACCGCCTGCTCACCCCGGGCGTGGATCTCACCACCGGGTCTCTTGGCCTCGGCATCTCCACGGCCGTCGGCGCCGCGAAGGGAATCAAGATCGACGGCAAAGACAGCCGCGTCTACTGCGTCGTCGGCGACGGCGAGGCCGATGAGGGCCAGGTCTGGGAGGCGCTCCACTTCGCCTATGCCCACAAGCTCGACAACCTGACGGTCTTCATCGACAAGAACAACTACCAGCTCGACGGTGCGACCGCCGACATCCTCGACCACGGCGACATCGCCAAAAAAGTCGAGGGCTTCGGGCTCTACGTGCAGGAGATCGACGGCCACGACGTCGGCGCGATCTACCAGGCGATCATGAACGCCCAGGCGAAGAAGGGCGTGCCCTCCTGCATCGTGCTCGACACGATCAAGGGCAAGGGCGCGACCTTTGCCGAGGGCACGGGCGCTCACTCCTCCCAGCCGAGCAAAGAGCAGTGGGCCGAGGCCATCGCAGCCTCTGAAAAAGCCTACGAAGCGCTGAAGAATGCCTAAGGAGGGTGAATGAGATGTCTGTCAACCTGATCGGAAAACACGAAAAAGATCCCCGCGCCCTCCGCGACGCCATGGCTCTGACGCTTGAAGAGCTCATGGCCGAGGACAAGCGCATCTGCTATGTGGACTGCGACCTCATGAACTGCGTGAACACCGGCCGCCTGCATAAAAAGTGGCCCGAGCGCGCCTTTGAAGCCGGCATCGCCGAGGCGAACGCCGCCGGCGTCGCCGCGGGTCTCGCCGCCACCGGCAAGATCGTCTTCCTCCACTCCTTCGGCACCTTCGCCTCCCGCCGCATCTACGACCCGATCTACATGTCCGCCGCTTACGCGGGCCTGAGCGTCCGCGTGCTCGGCAGCGACCCGGGCGTCACGGCGGCCTTCAACGGCGGCACGCACATGCCCTTTGAAGACGCCGGCATGTACCTCTCGATCCCCGGCACGACCGTACTCGACCCCGCCGACTACGTGCAGTTCCAGGCGATCGTGCGTCAGCTCCCGGGCGTTGAGGGCGTGAGCTACACCCGCTTTGCCCGCAAGAGCCACATCACCGTCTACGGCGAGGGCTCCGCGTTCACGATCGGCAAGGGCGTCACGCTGCACGAGAGCGCAAACGACGCCGCCGCGATCGTCTGCTCCGGCATCATGGTCGACGAGGCCCTCAAGGCCTATGAGCAGCTTGCCGGCGAGGGCATTTCCGTCCGCGTGATCGACATGTTCACCTGGAAGCCGCTCGACGAGGCGCTCCTTCTGAAAGCCGCTGCCGACTGCGGCGCGATCGTCACCGCCGAGAACCACTCCGTCGGAAACGGCCTCGGCTCCGCCGTCGCGAACGTTCTCGCCGCGAAGAAGCCGACGATCCAGGAGTTCGTCGGCGTCCAGGGCCGCTTCGGCCAGGTCGGCGCGCAGGACTTCCTGATGGACGAGTACAATCTCCGCGCCGCCGACATCGTCGCCGCCGTCAAGCGCGCGATCGCCCGCAAGGGTTGATCGCAGCGGCAAAAAAACGGCAAAACCCAAATAAGTCACAAATGCCTCCCGCCGGAACACCCGGCAGGAGGCATTTTTTAGCCGAAACACCCGCACCGCGCCAGGCAGTGCAGAAATTGCTTTACATAACGCAAATTAACATAATATCTTTTTAAGTTAACATAATTGCAAATTCAGTTGACATAATCATAAATTTAATTTACATAACGCCAAAATAAGACAACATAATAATATTTACATAATATAAAATTATGTCAACCGCACATTCTCGATCCCAAAACTCTCGCTCCTTGGCGCTCGGCCCTCGGCCCTCGGCCCTTGGCGCTTGGCGCTTAGCGCTCACATCGACCCCTCAGGCGCTGCGC
>CAMNAE010000239.1 GCA_946530565.1 uncultured Oscillibacter sp. | reverse complement strand
CTGTGCGCTTTTCGCGGCGCTGCTTGCGCTCTGCCTCGCGCTCACGGGCTGCGCGAATACGGGCGGGGGAGGCGCCGCCTCGGCCGGGAGCGCGGCCGCCGAGACTGCCGCTGAGACCGCCGCGGCCGGGACGCTCAGGGCCGCCGAGAGCGGGGAACTCGAGGTGACGTTTTTGGAGGCCGGAAAGGCCGACGCGATCCTGCTGACCACACCTGAGAGCACGGTGCTCGTCGACTGCGGCGAAAAGGGCTTCGGCAAGACGATCCTCGAAGAACTGGAAGAGCGCGGGATCGAGCGCATCGACGTGCTCATCATCACGCATTTCGACCAGGACCACGTCGGCGGCGCCGCGAAGGTCATCAACAACATCGCCGTCGGGACCGTGCTGCAGTCGAACCAGCCGAAGGACTCCGAGGAGTACGAAAAATATATCAAGGCGCTCACGAACGCGCAGCTCGAGCCCGTCACCGTGCGCGAGACGTATTCCTTTGTTTCAGGCGGCGTTTTATATACCGTGGACCCGCCGGCGCGCGAGAGCTACCGCGAGGATGCAAGCAACAACTCTTCGCTGATCGTGCGCGCGGAGCTCGGGGAGACGAGCTTCCTGCTCACCGGCGACGCCGAGACCGAGCGCCTGGCAGAGTATCTCGACGAGAGCGCGGAGGACTGTGACGTGCTGAAGCTCCCGCATCACGGGCAGGACGAGCCGCTGCTCGAAGCGCTGCTGGACGCGACGGCGCCCGCATACGCGGTGATCACATCGTCCGACGAGGAAAAAGAGAGCGAGGCGGTCATGGCGCTGCTCGAAGAAAAGGGCATCGAGGTCCTGCTGACCCGCGAGGGCACGCTGCGCTTCACGACCGATGGCAAAAGCCTCAGCGCTGCGCAGTGAATCGATGCGGCGATCGCGACTTTGCATTGACAGCGCGCGGCAATATCCCTTATACTGAAGGCAGTCGGAAAGACTGCCTTTTTTCATGTTGCCCGGAGGATCACCCGATTTTTATTCTTAAGGGGAGCTGGAGCTATGGAGAGGAAGATCACAGACATTTACTGCCCGGAGTGCGGAGCGCCGGCGGCCTTTGACATCGCCGAGCAGAAGTATAAGTGCCGCTACTGCGGCGGGAGCGTCGCCATCCGCGAGGCGCAGCGGATCAAGCAGGGCTTTCGGAGCATGCGCGCCGCTGCGCTTCGCCAGAGCGTGCGGGACTTTGACCTGTACAGCGCCTCCTGCAGCGGCTGCGGCGCGACGGTCGTCTTCGGGGAGAACGAGGCGCTCTCTTCCTGCGCCTTCTGCGGGCGGAGCCTCGTGCGTCAGGAGTACCTCGACACCGAGGGCCTTCCCGAGAGCGTGATCCCCTTCGCCCTGACCGAGGACGAGGCGCGCGCACGCCTGCGGGAGTGGTGCGAGAAGAACCAAAAGAGGCCTGAGGCGAAGAAGCTTCGGGGAGAACTCGGCGAGCTCAGGGGCTTTTACCTGCCCTATGAGCTCGTGCGCGGTCCGGTGCACATGCATGTCAAGCGCATGGACGGCGGCGGGACCTTCCGCTGCGAGGGCTTTATGAACGACGAGTTCGTGAACCGCTCGGCGCAGCTCGACAATCTGCTGCTCGACGGCATGGAGCCCTACGACATCGGCGCCCTGCGGGAATTCGACTTTGCCTATGTGGCCGGCCAGCGCGTGAAGATCTCGGATATCTCCGACAGGGAGCTCGAGGAGCGGGCGAAAAAAGAGGCCGCGGCGACTTATACGCCGAGTGTCAGAAAGACGCTGCAGACGAAGGCGGTCAATGTGGACGCCAACGTTGCCGACGCGCTGCGCTTCCCGGTGCTGCTGCCCGTCTATTACATCAGCCGCGGCGGGATCATGGCCGCGGTCAACGGCCAGACCGGCAAGGTAAGCGTCCGCGCCGAAAAGGAGTCGCACTATTACTTCCTCCCGTGGTGGCTCAAGGCGATCCTGGCGACGCTGCTTTTTTCCGCCGTGCTCTTCGGCGCACTGTGCCTCGGCGGCATGGACGCGGGCTTGAGCCTGCACATAACAGGCGTGACCGCGGTCATCTTCATCATCGTCACGCTCTGTCTCTACAGCGATACGACGAGAAACAGCTTTGCCGTGGAATCCGGCCGGGAGATCTTCACCTCCGGGGAAAAGACCTTCCGCCGCGAGCGCGGGGGACTTGTGCAGAATGAAAAGCTTTTAGAGCGCCGCGTCGAAAAGCCGGTCTATTTCCAAACGCTCGAGGGCCGCGCTCAGCCGGTCGTGCTGAAGTTCCTGTCGCCGCTGCGGGTGGCGCGCATGGCGTTTCTGGCCGTGCTCGTGATCTTCTTCCCGGTCTTTATCGCCCTGATTGTGAACGGCTTTGATTTTTCGAAGATCAACCTCGGCGGCTCGGCCGTCTGGTTCTGCATCACGGTGCCCGTGGTGCCGATCGCCCTTTTGAAGTTCGGCCTCGTGGAGCTCTACGAGCACCCCTGGATCTATACGATCGGCGAAAACGGTGCGCTGCGGCGCTGGAAGGAAAAGCGCGAGAAGAAGAAATTCGACCCCGAGCTTATCAAGATGGCCCTGCGCGCGGCCTTCATCCCGCCGGGCTGCCTCGCCGTCTGGTTCGCCGTGATCTCCTTCATCGTCGTCATCTACCTCACGGCGGGCTTTGAATGAGCTGTGGCGGATATGTGAATGAATCCATAGGAAGAGAAGCACTTTTTGTATGGAAAAGCGCTTCTCTTCGTGATATAATCATACTGACTTCAATTAAAACGCTTGTATTTCAAGCGTTTTAAGCGCAGCAATGCTGCGCTGCGCGAAGCGGAAGCTTCGCGCGAATTCGGTATGGCACGGCATCTTCAAGGCGCCTCGGCGCCTTTGCCTGTGAGCACAGAGGCTCACAGGCAATCAAACGGTTTTAAATCGTTTGATTGAAGATTAGTATGGCGCTGCAATACGAATCCTGAGAGGAGAAAAACTATGCGTGGCGTACACAGCGCGGTGGACGAGATCCGCCGCAGGATCTTCCGCGACGTCGCGGCCCTGGCCTATGAGGGCGGCGACCTTGAGCGGGTCGACGATATCCCCTATGAGATCATCCCGGGCGAGATCGCCCATCACCGGAGCGACGTATTTCTGGAGCGCGCGATCGTCAAGGAACG
>CAMNAE010000238.1 GCA_946530565.1 uncultured Oscillibacter sp. | reverse complement strand
CCCGACAAGGGCCGCTCCGCGCTCGACGCGCTCGAGCTCATGAACCTCGGCGTACAGTTCCTGCGCGAGCACATGCCCGACCGCGCGCGTGTGCATTACGCGATCACCGACGCCGGCGGGCGCAGCGCGAACGTCGTGCAGGCGCACGCGACGGTGCTCTATATGACCCGCTCGCCGCATGTCGGCGAGGCCCTTGCGCTGCAGGAGCGCGTCGACCGCATCGCTGAGGGCGCGGCGCTCATGACCGACACGACCTTTGATCGCAAATTCATCGACGGCACCGCCGACCTCGTGCCCGTGCACGCCTTCGAAGCGCTCGGTCACAGGGTCTTTGCCGCACTCGGTGTTCCGACCTATACCGCCGAGGAGCACGCCTTCGGCGACGCGCTCGGCAAAACCTGCGTCGGGCGCGAAGACGCCCCCGGCATTGGCTCCGCGGCCGACGAGGCCTACGCCGCATGTGCGCAGGCGCAGCGGCAGGCGGCAGGCCACGCGCTCAATGACTTCCTGCTCCCGCTCTACTCGGGCGATGCCTTCTCCCCCGGCTCCACCGACGTCGGCGATGTGAGCCAGCTCACGCCGGCCCTGCAGTTCCACGTGACCGCGTGGCCGAACGGCTGCCCGGGCCACTCCTGGCAGAACGTCTCCTGCGGCGGGACCGAGATCGGCCGCAAGGCGGCGTTTCACGCGGGAAAACTGATCGCCTGCACGGCGATCGAGCTCTTTGAAGACCCCGCGCTACTCGAGGCCATTCGCGATGAGTGGCGCGCGAAGGCGGCGCAGCACCCCTATGTCTGCCCGATCCCGCCCGAGGCAGTGCCCACCGTCGCGGACTGAACAAACAGCGCAAAGCCCCACACACGCGATCATCTTCCCGGAGGAATCAGCATGGATGCAGCAAAAAAAGTACCCAGACGCATTTCGCAGACGGTGCTCAATTCTTTAAAAGGCGGCGTCGTGCCGCGCATCGGCCTGCCGTACATCACAGTCGGCCGGAAAAACGAGATCGAGGCCCTGCTGCACGACGTGGAGATCATCTCCGAGGGCGGCGCCTCCTTCCGCTTCATCGTCGGACGCTACGGCAGCGGCAAGAGCTTTCTTCTGCAGACGATCCGTAACTTCGTGATGGACCGCGGCTTCATCGTGCTCGACGCCGACCTCTCGCCCGAGCGGCGCCTGCAGGGCACGCACGGCCAGGGCCTTGCGACCTACCGCGAGCTCATGGGCAACCTCTCGACGAAGACGAAGCCCGAGGGCGGCGCGCTGAGCCTCGTGCTCGACCGCTGGATCAGCGCCGTGCAGACGGAGGCGATGCAGGAGACCGGGCTCACGCCCGGCGATCCCGCGCTCGCCGCCGCGACCGACAAAAAGATCTACGCGGTCACGGCCGAAATGAGCGAGCTCGTGCACGGCTTTGAGTTCGGCCGCCTGCTCTCGGCCTACTACCGCGCGTATGTGAGCGGCGACGACGAGACGCGCGCGAAGGTCCTGCGCTGGTTCCGCGGCGAGTACGCCCTGAAGCGCGAGGCGAAGGAGGCGCTCGGCGTCAACATCATCATCACCGACGACGACTGGTACGACTATCTGAAGCTCTTTGCGGCCTTCTTCCGCCACGCGGGCTATACCGGCATGATGATCATGGTCGACGAGCTCGTGAACATCTACAAGATCCCGAACGCGATCACGCGGCAGTACAACTACGAAAAGCTGCTCACCATGTACAACGACACGCTGCAGGGCAAGGCGAAATACCTCGGCATCATCATGGGCGCGACGCCCCAGACGCTCGAGGACAGGCGCCGCGGCATCTACAGCTATGAGGCGCTGCGCTCCCGGCTCGCCGAGGGCCGCTTTTCAAAGCCCGGCGCACGGGACCTGCTCGCGCCGGTCATCCGCTTGGACCCGCTCACGCCTGAGGAGCTGCTCGTGCTGTGCGAAAAGCTCGCCGAGATGCACGCGGGGCTCTACGGCTATGCGCGCACGATCTCGACCGACGAGCTCGCGCTCTTTTTGAAGATCGAGTTCGGACGCATCGGCGCGGATCAGAACATCACCCCGCGCGAGGTCATCCGTGACTTCATCGAGCTTTTGGATCTTCTCTATCAGCATCCGGAGATGTCCGTCGCAGCGCTGCTCGAATCCGAGGAGTTCTCCTACGCGCGCTCAGACGCTGTCTCCGATGAGACGGCAGAGGGCTTTGCGGAGTTTACGCTATGAACGTCTACGAGCGCTACGCGCCTTTTATTCAGGACTATATCTACCGCTCCGGCTGGCAGAGCCTGCGCGCCGTGCAGAACGCCGCGGGCGAGGCGATCTTCATGAGCGAGGAGAACGTGCTCCTCACGGCCTCGACTGCCTCCGGCAAAACCGAGGCCGCCTTCTTCCCGATCCTGACGCTTTTGGAAGAAGACCCGCCGCGCTCCGTCGGCGTGCTCTACATTGCTCCGCTCAAGGCGCTCATCAACGACCAGTTCGGGCGATTGAACGAGCTCTGCGAGGAGCAGGGCATCCCCGTCACGCGCTGGCACGGTGACGCCGCACAGTCGAAAAAGCGGAAGCTTTTGAAAAAGCCCGCGGGCATATTGCAGATCACGCCGGAGTCGCTCGAGTCGCTCCTCATCAACAAGCACATGGAGCTCCCCTCGCTTTTTTGCGACCTGCGCTTCATCGTGATCGACGAGATCCACTCGCTCCTGCGCGCCGACCGGGGGCTGCAGACCTTCTGCCTCATCGAGCGGCTCTGCCGGGTCGCCGGCTGCGCGCCGCGGCGGATCGGACTCTCGGCCACGATCGGGGACCCGGCGCTGGCCGGACAGTTCCTCGCAGCCGGAAGCGGCCGCGGCACACGCATCCCGAAGATCGACGGCGGCAGAGAGGTCTGGCGCCTTTCGATGGAGCATTTTTTCACAGCCGATCCGCAGGCCGGCGAAAACAAAACCGCGCCCGAGGCCGCAGCGCCGCTGGATCAGCCGACCGACATTGCCCCGAAGGCGGCCGACCCGGGGCTCGGGTATATCTTCGCGCACACGCGCGGCAAAAAGTGCCTGATCTTCACGAACTCACGCGAGGAGTGCGAGTCCGTGTGCCAGCACCTGCGCCAGTACTGCGAGGTCAACCATGAGCCCGACCGCTTCCTCATCCACCACGGCAACCTCTCACGTGCGTACCGCGAGCGCGCCGAGGCCGAG
>CAMNAE010000237.1 GCA_946530565.1 uncultured Oscillibacter sp. | reverse complement strand
GGCTCCGGCAGGACAACTTTTCGTCCGCTCGCTGAGAGCTTTGCTAATTTACTACCGAAAGCGCAAATTGTCAAGCACAAAATCCGCTTTTTCTCTGCTTTCGTCGCTTTGGTCAAAATCCCGCAGGATCAGCGCTGCCGCTTCGTCGATGCTGCCCTCATTTTTGATAGCCGCGTCCCGGAAGGCCTCATACAGGGGCTTCCGCTCGGCCCACATCTTTTCAAGGTCTGCGCCCTGCGAGAGCGGGCGACCGTCGGTCGGGAGCAGCTCGAGCGGCCGCAGGAGCTGATAGACGCGCCCGTTCTGCCGCAGCGCGTTTTTGTTTGCCGACGTTTTCACGATGCCGCCGCCGCAGATGATGATGCAGCCGCTCCGGCGCCCGGCCTCCGCGGCGCACTCCGCCTCGATCGCGCGAAAGCCCGTTTCGCCCTGCGCTTTGAAGATCTCAGGGATCGAACAGCCGGCCTTTTTGATGATCTCGGCGTCAAGGTCGATCGTCTCGCGCCCGCTCAAGTGCGCAAGCGCCGCGCCGACAGAACTCTTGCCCGAGCCTGGCATGCCGATGAGCACGATGTTGGTGAGCTCCCGGCGCAGCAGCGCGAGCACGCGCTCGGTCTCGCCCTCCGGGATGGTTTTGCCAAGAAAGTGCTCCTCAGCGCGCACGGCCTGGGCCACGAGCATCGAAAGGCCGCCCCCGCAGGGGATGCCGAGCGCCTCGGCCTCGAGCAGCAGCGCGGTCTTCATCGGGTTGTAGACGACGTCGGCGACGCCGCAGAGCTTCGGCATGCGCTTCAGCTCCGCCGGAGATAAGCCGTTTCCCGGGTACATGCCGACCGGCGTCGTGTTGATCAAAATCTCAGTATCGGCGTGGCGGGTGTAGAGATTATCGTAATTGTCTTCACCGCTTCTTGAGATCACGACGACCTCTCGCGCATGCTGCTCGCGCGCGACCGCCTGCGCGGTCAGCGAGGCGCCGCCGCTGCCGAGTATGGCGACCTTGCGGCCGGAGAGCGTGATGCCCGCCTTTTTCAATAAGTAAGTGAGCCCGTCGAAGTCCGTATTGAATGCGCAGAGCTTCCCGCCGCGGCGCACGATGGTATTGACCGCGCCGATCGCCCGCGCGTGCGGCTCGATCTCGTCGCAAAAGGGCATGACCGTTCGCTTATAGGGGATCGTCACATTGATGCCGCCGAGCGCCGGGTCGGAGAGCAGCGCCGGGATGTCCGCCTCCTCCCGCTCGATCAGCCGATACCCGGGGAGTCCCAGCTCATCGTGGATGCGCGGGGACCAGCTGTGACCGAGTTTCCGGCCCAATAATCCGTAAATGCGCTCCATCTCTCACACCTCCGCATAGGAGCCGAGGAAGTGGAAGCGCTCGCAGGAGCGCTCCATCTCGGCGAGCATTGCGCAGACCGCGGCATCGCGGACGGAGGCCTCCATTTCAATGAAGAAGACGTACTCAAAGTCGCGGCCGCTGACCGGGCAGCTCTCGAGCTTCGTCATATTGACGCCGAGTGCCGCCATCTTCGAGAGCAGCTCATAGAGCGCTCCGGGGCGGTTCTCGGTCGCGACGATCAGGCTGATGCGGTTCGCACCGTCGTAGATGATCTTCTCGCGCGTGATGCAGAAAAAGCGCGTGTAGTTGTTCTCGCTGTCCTGGATCCTGTCGCTTAAGGGCTCGAGCCCGTAGATCGCGGCGCAGGGGTGCGAGGAGATCGCGGCGACCGTCGGGTCATGCCGCTCGGCGACCATCTGTGCGGCGACTGCGGTGTTCGCGCAGGGCGTCACCTTCACGCCGGAGAGCGAGGCGAGGAAGCGGCTGCACTGGCCGATCGCCTGCGGGTGGGAGAAGATCTCCCTGAGCCCGGAAATATCGGCGCCGGGCAGGCCCAGAAGCTCGTGGCGGATCAGAAGCCGCGTCGAGCGGACGACCGAGAGCTCATGCTCCTGCAGGAGCGAGTAGACCTCGCGTACGGAGCCGTTGGAGCTGTTCTCGATCGGCAGCACGCCGAAGGGGCACTCGCCCGTCTCGACCGCCGCGGCGACCTCGGCAAAGCTCCTGTAATAGCGGATGTTCCCGCGCGGGAAGAGCTTGTCGCAGGCGACCTGCTGGTTCGCGCCCTCGATGCCCTGGCAGGCGACGAGCCCGCTCTGCGGAAAGATTGAAGCCTCGTGCGAGAGCGCCGCAGCGATCTGCGCGCTCACGGCCGCCGGCTCCGCGATCAGCTCCGCCTGCCGCGTGCGGGAGAGCTCGAGGATCGTTTGATAGAGGTGATAGACCGCGCGCTCATAGTCGGCGCCGGCCCGCTCGCCGAGCCGGGCAAGCAGCGCGCGCTCGCGCTCGCGGTTCAATATCGGCATGTTCCGCTCTTTTTTATAGAGCGCGACCTGCTCCGAAATGTGCATGCGCTCGATAAAGAGCGGCAGAAGCTGTGCGTCCACGCGGTCGATCGCGTCTCTCAAGTCAGAAAGTTCCATGGTTTCCCTCCAGCATAAGATCGAGCGCCGCGAGCGCCGCGGCCGCCTCAGCCACCGGGACCGCCCGGTGCGCGATACATGGGTCGTGCCGACCATGGATCGCGAGCGGCGCCGGGGTTTTGGATACAAGATCGACGCTCTGCTGCTCGCGCGCGATCGAGGGCGTCGGCTTGAAAGCAAGCGTGAAGACGACGGGCATGCCGGTCGTGATGCCGCCGAGGATGCCCCCGGCGCGGTTTCGCTCCGCCGCGATCGTTCCGTCCGGCGTTACGGTAAAGGGGTCGTTATTCTCAGAGCCCCGGAGCCGCGCGGCCGCGAAGCCCGCGCCGAAGGAGACGCCCTTGACGGCCGGGATCCCGAAGAGGAGCGGGGCAAAGCGGCTCTCGACGCCGCCGAACATCGGGTCGCCGAGCCCGGCCGGAAGCCCGGTGATGCAGCACTCGACAACGCCGCCGACGCTGTCGCCCTCTTCCTTCGCCTGCAGGATCCGGCGCTGCATCTCCGCGCCCGCGGCGTCGGAGATGACCGGAAAGGGCTTCGCGGCCACGGCCTCGAAGAGCTCTTGAGCAGGCAGCAGCGGGAAGGGCTCATCCTCGGCGCCGGCGGCCTCCAGAAGATGCGCGCCGATCAAGACGCCGCGCCGGGCGAGGATCTGCCGTGCGATGCCGCCGGCGATGCACAGCGGTGCCGTGAGCCGGCCCGAGAAGTGCCCGCC
>CAMNAE010000236.1 GCA_946530565.1 uncultured Oscillibacter sp. | reverse complement strand
GTCGCGCAGAAGCTTGAGGATCTGCGCCTGGATCGTCACGTCGAGCGCCGTGGTCGGCTCGTCGGCGATCAGAAAGCGCGGCTGCTGGATCAGCGAGACCGCGATGCTGACTCTCTGCCGCTGGCCGCCCGAGAGCTCCGCCGGCCGTGCCGCAAGGCACTCCTCCGGGAGCTCGACGCGGTCCAGAATGTTCCGCACGCGCCGCTTGCGCTCGGCCTCGTCGTATTTTCCGTAGATGCGCAGGGGCTCCTCCAGGATCCACGCGACATTGTACGCGGGGTTCAAAGAGCTGAACGGGTCCTGAAAGATCATCTGCGGGCGCTTCGTGTAGTGGACGACCTCACCCCGGATCGGCGGGATCATGCCGAGGATCGTTTTGGCAAGCGTCGACTTGCCCGTGCCGGACTCGCCGACAAGGCCCATGATCTCGCCGCGCTTTACATAGAAATCGACATCGTGGAGCACGATCTTCTCGGTCTCTTTGCGGATGATGCCGCCCGTGCGGTAGCCGCCGTCGAGGTGGCGTACCTCGAGCGCAAGGTCGTTCGGGTTTTCGCTCGTGACGCGGTTTTCTTCGCTCATTCCGGCCGCCTCCCTTCCCGTCTCGGGATCGCCTCGATCAGTTTTTTCGTATAGGGGTGCTGGGGGTGATGGAAGATCTGGTCGCTCTCGCCCTCTTCCACCAGAAGGCCCCGCTGCATGACCGCGACGCGGCGGCAGAGCTGGCGCACGACGTTCAGGTTGTGGGAGATGAAGAGCATCGAGATGCCGCTCTCGGCGTTCAGGCGCTTTAAAAGCTTCAGGATCTGCGCCTGGATCGTCACATCGAGCGCGGTCGTCGGCTCGTCTAAAAGCAGCAGCTTCGGCCGGGCGATGATGGCCGCGGCGATCATCGCGCGCTGCAGCATGCCGCCCGAAAGCTCGTGCGGGTATTTTTCATACACCGCCTCCGGCTCCGGCAGCTCGACCGCGGCAAGCGCCTCGATCGCCTTGCGCCTGCGCTCCTCGTCTGTGAGCTTCGTGTGGATCAGCAGGACTTCCTCGACCTGCCGGCCCACGCGCATCAGGGGATTCATCGCGCTCATGGGCTCCTGAAAGACGACGCCGATCTCTTTGCCCTGGATCCTGCGGAGAATGCTGCGGTCCGCGTGCAGCAGCTCCTGACCGTCGAGCAGCACCTCGCCGCGGTAGTCGCACTGCTTGCGCGGCAGGAGCCCCGCAACGCTCATCGCCGTCACGCTCTTGCCCGAGCCGGACTCACCGACAAGGCCCAGGATCTCGCCCTCTTCGATGCGGAAGCTCACGCCGCCGACCGCCTCGCGCTCACGCGTGTGGAAGCGGACATGCAGGTCACGTATCTCAAGCATCACTCCGCCTCCCTTCCGCGTTTTTGCAGACCCTCGCCGATAAGCCCCACGCCGAAGACGAGCAGCGCGATCACGCTGCCTGTGCTGAACGCGTACCAGGGCGCGCGGGCGAACATGCCCTGCGCCTCCGAGAGCATATAGCCGAGCGACGCGTCCGGCGGGGTCACGCCGATGCCGAGATAGCTCATCGAGGCCTCGGCCAGCACCGCGTTGTTAAAGCCGATCGTGAGCGCCGGGAGCAGAACATGCATCGTGTTGGGCAGCAGGTGCACGAGTAAAATACGCCCGTGGCTCGCGCCCATGAGCCGCGCCGCCTGCACATAGTTCACCTCGCGCAATGACGCGAAGGCCGAGCGGGTCACGCGCGCGAACGAGGGGATGAATACGATGCCCAGCGCGAGCACGACGTTGTATTTGCTGCCCGTGCCGACGACCGAGATCACGACGAGCGCGAGCAATATGCTCGGAAAGGCGCTCAGGGCGTCGTTGAAGCGCATCAGAACATCGTCGACGACGCCGCCGAAATAGCCGGTCACCGCGCCGACAAGCGTACCGACACAGCCGCCGATCGCGATCGTCGCCAGCGCGATCGAAAAGGTCGTCCACGCACCCTTTAATACGCGCGAGAAGATGTCGCGGCCGAAGTTGTCGGTCCCGAAGAGATGCTGAAGGGTCGGGGCCAGGAATTTCTCCTTGCCGCTCATGGCGGTGGGGTCAAAGGGCGTCCAGAAGCAGCCGAGAATGATGAGGCCGATCATGAGCGCCGTGATCACGCAGCCCGCGATCAGAAAGCCGTTCCACTTGTTTCTCATTTGCTCCCTCCCAGCCGCAGGCGCGGGTCGATCCGCTGGTTGATGAGGTCCGCCACAGTCCCCGCGAGCACGACCCAGAAGGCGAGGATCACAACGATCGCCTGCACGACCGGGTAGTCGCGGTTCGAGATCGACGCCACGAGCAGCCGCCCGAGCCCCGGCACGCTGAACACCTGCTCAACGACGATGCCGCCGGCGATGATCTCCGCCATCGTCTGGCCGAGAAAGGTCACGGCCGGCACGAGGACGTTGCGCAGCACGTGCCGCCACATGACCGCCGGGCGGTCGTTGCCGCGGGAGATCGCCGTGCGCACGTAGTCCTTCTGCATCTCACTGACCACGCTGCCGCGGAGCATGCGCACCATCATGGCGATGCGGGGGATCGCGATGCAGATCGCCGCGAAGAGGAGATATTTGAGCGCGGAGAGGGGCTGATCATGCAGATCCGGGAAGTTTCCGGGCATGAACCACCCGAGCACGATGCCGCAGACCCAGGAGATGAGGATGCCGGTGAAAAACGGCGGCACAGCCATGCACAGCTGGTTGAAGGCCGTGGAGACGCCCTCGAGGAGCGGGCTCTGCGCCGTGCCCCGGAGCCCGAGCGGCACCGAGACCAGGGCGATCAGAAGAAAGCTCAGCGCGCACATGCACAGTGTCACCAGAAGCTTGGGCGCGATGAGCTCCCAGACCGGCTGATGATAGGAATAGCTCAGGCCGAGGTTCCCGGTGAAGAAGCCGGTGAGCCACTTTGCGTAGCGCAGGAGAAACGGCTGGTTGAGACCCAGCTGCTCCCGGAGCGCGGCAAGGCTCTCGGGCGTTGCCTGGGTGCCCAGCATCGTGGTCGCCGGGTCACCGGAGATGAGTTCGAAGGCCGCAAAGGCGAGGAAGGACACCAGAAGCATGGTGACCAGAAGCATCACGATACGGCGCAGCGCATATTTCACGGGGCTTCCCCCTCTTTCTTGATTCGCGTTAATACTATTCTGCAATAAAAAACTTTATTGCAGAGCCAGCGCGCTTAAAAGCGC
>CAMNAE010000235.1 GCA_946530565.1 uncultured Oscillibacter sp. | reverse complement strand
GTGGAAAACGGCGCGGCCGGAGATCCGGCTCGGCGCTTTCGAGAAAAAACTGAAACGGGAATCAAGGAAAAGAAAAGGGAGGCTATCATTATGATCCTGCGGAGCGCGAACTGCCCCACGGAAGACAAAAGCGTCTGGGACGGCAAGGGCGACGTCCACTTCAAGCATCTCGCCACCCGCGATAACATGTACGACCACGCGCGTATTTTTGCGCATATCACGCTTGAGCCCGGCCATTCGATCGGCGACCATCCGCACAATGGCGAGACTGAGTTTTACTACATCACCCGCGGCGAGGGCCTTTTCAACGACGACGGCACGATGACGACCGTATATCCCGGCGACCTGTGCGAGACCGGCCACGGCGCCGTGCACGGCATCGAGAACACCGGCAGCGAGCCGCTGGAGATGATCGCGCTGATCGTGCTCGACAACTGATCTTACTCATCTATCGATTCTCTATCTTTCATTCATTCAGGAGGAATGCAGCATGAACACAGTCACTATGCCCACGATGGAATCCGTCAAGGCCTTCAAGGCCGCCATGGACTCGCCCCGCGGCGCGCTCGGCCCCTTTATGATCGTGACGGATCCGGCTATGGTCGAGGCCGCCGGCCACGCGGGCTATGACTTCGTCCTGCTCGATATGGAGCACGGCACCACCACCTTCGAGACCCTGCCCAATCTGATCCGCGCGGCAAACGTCGCGGGCGTGTGCCCGGTCATCCGCGTGCCCCGCGGCAGCGACATCTGGATCGACCAGGCGCTCGACGTCGGCGCCGGCGCCGTCATGGTCCCGCAGATCGACGACGCCGCCCAGGCGCGCGAGGTCGTCAAGGCCGCGAAATTCGCGCCCAAGGGTCTGCGCGGCACCTGCCGCTTCGTCCGCTCGGCGGGCTTCGGCTCCATCCCCGGCAGCACCTACTTCTCCCAGGCGAACGACACGGTCGTCATTTTGCAGGCCGAGGGCAAGAAGGCCGTTGAGAACCTCGACGAGATCATGGACGTCCCCGGCGTCGACGTCATCTTCGTCGGCCCCTATGACCTCTCCAGCGCGCTCGGCCACGTCGGTGAGATCGACCACCCCGAGGTCGTCGCGACGATCAAGGACATCATCGCCCGCGCCAGCAAGAAGGGCATCAAGCTCGGCTGCTTCGCCGACACCGTCGAGGGCGGCAAGAAGTGGCGCGACCTCGGCATCCGCTTCATCGGCTACGGCTGCGACCTCGATATCTTCACCCGCGCCGCGATGGCAGACGTCGCCGCGTTCAACGAAAAGTAATATTTCCCGAAAAATATACCGTGATCCCCGGGCCGGCGCAGTGCTTTCGGCGCCGGTCCGGGGCCTTTTACCCGAAACTTTCAGAAAAGAGGCGATTTTCCCCATGGGCATGACCATGACGCAAAAGATCCTCGCGCAGCACGCAGGGCTTGAGAGCGTCCGCGCCGGGCAGCTGATCGAGGCGAAGCTCGATCTGTGCCTCGGCAACGACATCACGACCCCTGTCGCGATCAACGAATTCGAAAAGGCCGGCTTCACCGACGTGTTCGACAAGCATCGCATCGCGATCGTGCTGGACCACTTCACCCCGAACAAGGACATCAAGTCCGCGACGCAGTGCAAGCAGTGCCGTACCTTCGCCCGCCGCTTTGACATCGACCGCTTCTTCGACACCGGCACCGTCGGCGTCGAGCACGCGCTGCTCCCCGAGCAGGGCATCGTCGCCCCCGGCGAGGCGATCATCGGCGCGGACTCCCACACCTGCACCTACGGCGCGCTCGGTGCGTTTTCGACCGGCGTCGGCTCCACCGACCTCGGTGCGGCCATGGCCGTAGGCAAGACCTGGTTCAAGGTGCCCGCCGCGATCAAGGTCGTGCTCAAGGGCAAAAAGAAGCCCTATGTGAGCGGCAAGGATGTGATCCTGACGCTGATCGGCATGATCGGCGTCGACGGCGCGCGCTATGAATCGCTCGAGTTCACCGGCCCCGGCGTCGCCGAGATGACGATCTATGACCGCCTCACGATCTGCAACATGGCGATCGAGGCCGGCGCGAAGAACGGCATCTTCCCCGTAGACGACATCACCCGCGCATATGTCTCCGGCCGCGTCGACCGGCCCTGGACGGCCTTTGAGGCGGATCCCGACGCCGAGTACGAGCGCACGGTCGAAATCGATCTCGATCAGGTCGACTGCACGGTCGCGTATCCGCATCTGCCTGAGAACACGCATCCGGCCCGCGAGGGGAAGGACATCGCGATCGACCAGATCGTAATCGGCTCCTGCACGAACGGCCAGCTGCCCGACATGGCGGCCGCCGCCGCGGTCCTGAAGGGACGGCACCTCGCGCCGGGCGTGCGCGGCATCGTGATCCCCGCGACGATGCAGGTCTACCGCGCCTGCATGCGCGAGGGCTACACCGACATCTTCCTCGACGCCGGCTGCATCGTCTCCCCGCCGACCTGCGGACCCTGCCTCGGCGGTCACATGGGCTGCATGGCGGCCGGTGAGCGCTGCGTCTCCACGACGAACCGCAACTTTGTCGGCCGCATGGGCCACACCGAGAGTGAGGTCTACCTGGCCTCTCCGGCCGTGGCGGCCGCCTCCGGCATCGCCGGGCACATTGCACATCCTGAGGAGGTCTGACGAACGATGAACGCACAGGGTAAAGTCCATAAATACGGCGACCACATCGATACCGATGTCATCATCCCCGCCCGCCATCTCGCGACCCAGGACCCCAAAGAGCTCGCTGCCCACTGCATGGAGGACATCGACAAGGACTTCATCAAAAATGTCCATGAGGGCGACATCATGGTCGCCGGCGTGAACTTCGGCTGCGGCTCCTCGCGCGAGCACGCGCCGATCGCGATCAAGGCCGCGGGCATCTCCTGCGTGATCGCGGCGAACTTCGCGCGTATCTTCTACCGCAACGCGATCAACATCGGCCTCGCGATCCTGGAGTGCCCCGAGGCCAGCGCCGGCATCAGCGCGGGCGACGAGGTGAAGGTCGACTTCGACACCGGCGTCATCACCGACCTCACCAGCGGAAAGACCTGGCAGGCCGAGCCCTTCCCGCCCTTCATCAAGGACATGATCACAAAAGGCGGGCTCATGGCCTCGCTGCGCGCAAAGGAGGCGTAAACGCATGAACAAGACGATCGCACTGATCCGGGGCGACGGCATCGGCCCCGAGATCGTTTCCCAGG
>CAMNAE010000234.1 GCA_946530565.1 uncultured Oscillibacter sp. | reverse complement strand
TACTCGCGGCGGAGCTCCTCGTACTCGCGGCGGAGCTCCTCGTACTCGCGGCGGAAGCCCAGAGCCATATACACGCTCTCCCACACCTTGCGGGTGGGGATCTCAAACTGCGAGTCCTGGAAGTAATGCCGAAGCATATAGGGCTTTCGGCCTGTCACCTCGGTGTACTTGCGCTTGATGTCGTCGTCTGTGATGCCTAGCCTCTGCTTTTCGGCGGCGATCCAGTCCTTGAGGGGCTTGTAGCACGCCGGATTCGAGTTGATGCGGTCGAGGCCGGTGTGCTTCCAGCTTGCGTCGGCGTCCTTCGGGGCGTTGAAGAAGTGTAGGCAGTACTCACAGACGCTGAACCACGAGCGCAGGGCGGTGGAGCTGTCCTCTTTGCGGCTTTGCCACGCCTGCGCCCGATAGCCGTCGCCCTTATCCCATATGCAAAACGAGACGAAGGCAAGCGGCGTCTCCCGCTTGATGGCCTCCAGCAGCTCGGCGATCTGCGCCACGTCGTTGTGCCACAGGTAAAGCACGCCGTCCGGCTTTAGGACGCGGCAGCACTCTTTGAGCCATGAGACGCACCACGGGATATAGTCGGGGATCACGTCCCATGCGTTCCGGCGCGCTTTGCCCCGCACCTGCGTTGTGACGCCGACATTATACGGCGGATCAGTCAGCACCAGGTCGACCGACCTGTCCGGGATTCGGCGCAGATGCTCGAGGCAGTCGCCCTGCATGAGGATCATGCGGTCAGCTCCACGAAGGCGATCATGTCGAAGTTATACACGCCGACCCACGCGTCGCCGCGCTTGACGCGGACAGCCGTTCCGTCGTAGCTGTAGTCATCCCACTCGCCCGCGGGGTATGCCACGGCCTCGCCGGTCTTAAAAGTGATAGTCAAAGTCGCGTTCATGCGTTTTTCCTCCTATGTAGATATATAGCCGCTCCATGGCGATCTTCCGCCGATCCGTCTGCATATCCAGCGATCGGGATACCGCTTCTTCCGCATTTACAAGTCCAATGGAATGACATTACCGTTCACCAGCCTTCTTTACAGTTTTTCCGTAGATAAAGAAATACATTGTATTGTCAATCATGTTTCCTATGGTAGCTATCACTATCATAACATGGAAATCAAGGGATAGGTATATCGCTATCAATGATCCTATGATAGTAGCCGCCGCGGCAGCAGAATTGTCTCTATTGTCAAAAGAATTCCTGCTATCTTCCGTAGTGTATCTCCGTGCCTTTAGTTTGATATAGCCACATATGATGTTTCTGGTGATAATTGCAAAGAACAGAGTGTCCAAAATATAGTAGGCTCTTACATCATCGGTCATCAGTATGAAAGATGTAGCAATAAGAGTAGTTATGGATTCAACTATACATATTACAGGGAAAAATCGAAACAGCTTGTCACCAGCTCTATTCCATGCTGCACTGAATACGATGATAGAAACACAATTGATGATCTGCTGAATAGCAATGTAGCTCTCTGGAATGATAGAAATGATGTATTTATTGATATATGGCCATGTTGCAGAGTAGAACAGAGTGGTTAGAAATGTCGCTAGGATCATACCATCAATTTTTATCTTCTTCATCGGATTCTCCTAGCCATTTGATGTAGCACTCTGGATGCATGTTTGATCCATCTGTAAGGTGAACATACTCTTCTGTGCTGATACTCTACCTCCGTCACCATGCCCGGGAGGTCACGTCCAGCTTGGACGGCCTGCCACATCGCGATGAGATACGAGTGCGCGTCGGAGCAGATCACACGATCATACAGCGGCGAGAGCCGCGTCTCGACGGCGCAGGAGCCGCAGAAGAGAGATACAAGGCAAGTACCCCCCCGATTTTTTCGGCTATATTGTGTGCAATTCCGCACTTCCCGCCGAGATACTGCATCGCATATCCTCCTCGCAAGGTGCGACCTCGCGCCCTGATACATCATACCGTAATCCTCCACCCGATGCAGATATAGTCTGCCCGGATGCGCGGGTATCTCCCTCGATTTTTTGCCACGATCTCGGCGACAGTGGTGTCGTACTTTCGCGACAGTGCGCTCAGAGTGTCGCCCTGCCGGACTACATGCACGCGCGGGGTGAGGCGGCGATTCACCTCCGCCTGGACTGCCGTGTAGTCATACCCGGCGGCGGTCAGTCGCTCCCGGCGTTCGTCGCCGTTGCCCCACATGCCCGCGAGGACTTCGTCGGCCAGCTCCCCGACCGACTTTTCCGGCGGCGGCGGACTGCCGATGATGGCCGGATAGTCCTCGTAGGCGATGTCCAGATCGACAGCGCCGGTGATGCCGTCGACCTTGCCCTTGTCGGTGTACTGCCACATCCCATAGCGGCCGGTGTAGGTCGTCCTACCGACGCCGTAGTGTGCCACCCAGACGGCGTGCCGCTCGCGGATATGGGCCGTGAAGCACGTCTCGAGGTGTGACTTGGAGCTGTACAGGCCAGCGAAGTACCCCGCCGACTCGACGTCCTCGAGGAACGCCGCCGCGATGTCGGTCAGCTTGTCGCGCCCGAGCTTGAGCTGTGCGGCCTCCTCGATGTCTGCATAGACAGGGTAGGACAGCTTTTTTCCGCTGATGGCCTTGATGCACGCCGCCGCCTCGCGGTGTGCGGCCTCGACCGTCATGGCCTTGAGGTACCAGTACACGCCGACCGGGATGCCTGCGGCGGTCGCCCCGGCATAGTTCTCCTCGAAGCGCACATCCGTCGCCGTGCTGATGCCCGCACGGAGGATGGCAAAATCCACCTTGACGCGCGGCCAGTCGATGCTGCCTTGCCACTTCGAGACGTCAATGCCGTTTTTCGTCGTCATCGTCATCGTCCTCCTTCTTTTTCAGCTTCTCCAGTGCGTCTTGCAGGATCTTCGGTCCCTTGATGCCCAGGATGCCTGCATTTTCAAGTATCGACAGTCCCTCGTTCGCGAGGTATAAGCCGATCACCGCCGAGCGGCAGGCGCTCCCGTCACCGCCGAGGACTTGCGTGTCCACGACGTTTCCGACGGCCACGATCAGCAGCATCACGCCCTTGCGGACGATTCCGACGAAGCCGACGGAGCTGTTCAGGCGTTTATCCTTATACGCCGCGCCGATGCCGGTCAGGTAGTCGATCACCATAAAGACGATCAGCGCCCGCAGGAGGCCGTCGAAGCTACCCCACAAAAAGCCGGCGATCGCCAGCAGCTCGGCGGCGAGGAGCTTGAGAAA
>CAMNAE010000233.1 GCA_946530565.1 uncultured Oscillibacter sp. | reverse complement strand
CCGATGTCGATGGCGTGTATACCACCGATCCGCGCATCGTTCCCACGGCGCGCAAGCTCGACGAGATAACCTACGACGAGATGCTGGAGCTTGCCTCCCAGGGCGCGCAGGTGCTGCACAACCGCAGCGTGGAGCTGGCAAAGAAATTCCGTGTCAATCTTGAAGTTCTCTCGAGTCTGGAGCGCAAGCCCGGAACCATCGTGAAGGAGGTCACCAAAGTGGAAAAGACGAATATTGCAGGCGTAGCCAAGGATACAAGCATTGCCCGGGTCGCACTGGTCGGGCTCAACCATAACCCCGGTGTTGCTTTCCAGGTGTTCGACCTTTTAAGCAAGCACGACATCAATGTCGACGTCATCCTGCAGTCCATCGGACGTGAGGACAGCAAGGACATCACCTTTACCGTCCACCGCAGCGATCTCGCCGAGGCTGTTCAGATCCTCAATGAAAACCGCGAGGCGCTTCGCTTCGATCATCTCGAGACCGATGACAAGATCGGCAAGGTCTCGATCGTTGGCGTCGGCATGATGACCAACAGCGGTGTTGCCGCCAGAATGTTTGAGGCGCTCTATGAAGCCGGCATCAACATCCAGATGATCAACACCTCTGAGATCCGCATCTCCGTGCTGCTCGACGAAGAGGACGTGAACCGCGCCGTCAAAGCCGTGCACGACAAGTTCTTCGACGAGCTTTGATCTCAGGGGGGGACACATGCACGCGATCGTGACCGTTGTCGGGCAGGATCGGGTCGGCATCATCGCCGCCGTCTGCTCGCTGCTCGCCCAGCGCGGCGTCAATATTCTCGATATCTCGCAAACCATACTCCAGGGCTCCTTCACCATGGTCATGGCTGTGGATCTCTCGGGAGCGAAGGAGCCGATCGCGCCGCTGCGTGATGAGCTCTCGGCACTCGGGACTGAACTTGGCATTTCCATTCGCATTCAGCGCGAAGAGATCTTCGACGCGATGCACCGTATCTGATTGGGAGGGGAGTATGCTCAACCAAAAGGAGATCCTCTCTACGATCGAGATGATCGATCAGCAACACCTGGATATCCGCACGATCACGATGGGCATTTCACTTCTGGACTGTGCCGATGCCGAAACGGATCGCAGCTGTGAAAAGATCTATGACAAGATCACATCAAGCGCCGAGCGCCTCGTGGCGGTCGGCGAGGAGATCGAACGCGAATACGGCATCCCCATCGTCAACAAGCGCATCTCGGTCACGCCGATTTCTCTTGTCGCCGCGGCTTCAAAGGCGAAGAATTGCGTGCCCTACGCGGTTGCGATGGATCGCGCTGCAAAAACAGTGGGCGTCAACTTCATCGGCGGCTTTTCGGCCCTCGTGCAAAAGGGCATGACTGCTGCAGACGCTGCGCTGATCGACTCGATCCCCGAGGCACTGCGCGAGACAGAGCTCGTGTGCTCCTCGGTCAATATCGGTTCCACCCGTGCCGGCATCAATATGGATGCGGTCGCGAGAATGGGGGAGATCATCAAAAAGACCGCAGATCTGACAGCACATCAGGACGGCCTTGGCTGTGCAAAGCTGGTCGTCTTCTGCAATGCGGTCGAGGATAACCCCTTTATGGCGGGCGCCTTCCACGGCGTTTCCGAGGCTGAGCGTGTCATCAATGTCGGCGTCAGCGGTCCCGGTGTCGTACATCACGCGATCTCCGGCATGAAGGGCGCTTCATTTGATGAGCTTGCCGAGTGCATCAAAAAGACCGCGTTCCGGGTCACCCGCATGGGGCAGCTCGTTGCGCAGGAGGCTTCCAGACGTCTGAATGTTCCGTTCGGCATCGTCGACCTCAGTCTGGCGCCGACCCCTGCCGTCGGCGACAGCGTTGCCCGGATTCTCGAGGAGATGGGCCTTTCTGTCTGCGGTACGCACGGTACGACGGCAGCACTTGCACTTTTGAACGACGCTGTCAAAAAAGGCGGCGTCATGGCCTCCTCGAGCGTAGGCGGTCTTTCCGGCGCGTTTATCCCGGTCTCTGAAGACGAGGGCATGATCGCAGCTGCCCGCTCCGGCGTGCTCACGATCGACAAACTGGAGGCAATGACCTGCGTCTGCTCGGTGGGTCTGGACATGATCGCGGTCCCCGGTGATACACCGGCCTCGACAATCTCGGCGATCCTTGCCGATGAGGCTGCAATTGGCATGGTCAACAACAAGACCACCGCTCTGCGCGTTCTTCCCGCGCCAGGAAAGCGCGTGGGGGATACGATCGAGATGGGCGGCCTTCTAGGCTCCGCGCCGGTCATGCCGGTGCACGCTGAGTCCAGTTCGGCGTTCATTGCCCGGGGCGGGAGGATCCCCGCACCGCTGCACAGCCTGAAAAACTGAAACGGCGAAGAGCTGTTTATACGCTTTCAGAAAGCATACAGAGATGTAAAAAAGAGCGGATCCTTCGTCCGGCAGCGAAGGTTCTGCTGTCCGGAGCGCTTTAGTGCCGCATGCGGCAGTTTCCGTTCCGAATATCTTAAAGAAGGAGCATGATCATCATGCCTGAGACGAAAACCATGCGAGGGCTTGTCAAAGAGGTCATGGGGCCCGAGGGGCTTGTCTATCATGACGACCTCCCGATCCCGGAGCCCAAGGACGACGAGGTCCTTCTGAAAATCCACTGCAGCGCGATCTGCGGCACCGACATGCATATTCTGGAATGGGATCCCTGGACCCAGAAGCGCATGCATAAGCCTACGATCATCGGCCATGAGACCGTCGGCACCGTAGTGGCTGTCGGCAAAAACGTGAAGGATCGCAAGATCGGCGACCGCGTCTCCTGCGAGTCGCATGTGCAGTGCAACGAGTGCTGGTTCTGCAAGAACGGCATGCCGCACATCTGCGCGAACATCGGCCTCTTCGGCATCACTCAGAACGGCGCGTTTGCCGAGTACGCGGTGATCCGCAGCGACTGCACCTTCCTGCTCGACGACGATATCCCCGATGAGGCCGGCTGCATGTTCGAGCCCATGGGCGCCGGCGTGCACGGTGTTGAGGCTGCTGAAGTCGAGGGTAAGGTCGTACTGGTTTCCGGCTGCGGCCCGATCGGCCTCACCGCGATCGCCGCCGCCAAGACTTTCGGCGCCAAGTGCGTGATCGCCTGCGATCTGATCGAGGAGAAGCTCGAAGTCGCCAAAAAGATGGGCGCTGACTATACCTTCAACAGCGGGAAAGTCGATCTGCCTGCCGAGATCAAGGCTCTGACCGGCGG
>CAMNAE010000232.1 GCA_946530565.1 uncultured Oscillibacter sp. | reverse complement strand
CGTTCCGCGCTCCGGAGAGCCCTCCTGCGCGATGGTCGAAACGTATCTTGCCGGCGGCTTCGGCGCGCACGCGGGCGATGTGAACGCGTACGCGGCCTCGCTCTTCTACGCGATGGACCGCTTCGCCGCGGTGCGGCAGGACTGGGGCGCGTTTTATGAGCAGGGCGGCATCATCATCGCCGACCGCTATACGACCTCGAACGCCGTGCACCAGGCGCCCAAGCTCCCGGAAGGCGAGCGGCAGGCCTATCTTGACTGGCTCTTTGACACGGAGTACCGGCTCCTCGGGATCCCGAAGCCGGATCTCGTGCTCTATCTCGACATGCCCCCGGCGGTCAGCGGAGCGCTTTTGAAGGGCCGCCAGGCCTCAACGCACACGAGCGGCGACATCCACGAGCGCGACGGGGCCTATCTTGCCGCCTCGCGCGAAAACGGGCGCGCGCTCGCGCAAAGGCTTGGCTGGCATCTGATCGACTGCGCGATCTCCGGCGCGCCGCGCCCGATCGACGAGATCGCGTCTGAGGTATACGAAGCGGCGGCAGCGGTCCTGCCGGCGCAGGAGGAAATGTAAATCATGGCAGAATACGAAAAAGAACCCACCGTCGGCTGGGACGTGGACGAGGTCCGGCGTGCGGTGGAGGCACAGGAGGAGGAGCTTACGCCCCGGCGGCGCCAGACGCCGCAAAAGCGCACGAGAGGGCGCAGAAAACGCCGCGGCATGGGCGCGGCGGGTCCGGTCGGCTGCCTCGTGTGGGGCGGCGCCTACGCGCTGTTTGTGGTCGCGGCGGCGACGCTTTTGGCCTGCGCGGGCTGGATGATGGCAAGCGACATGTTCGCCTTCCGCAACGAGCCCACCGAGATCAAGGCCACGATCGAGATCAAGGCCGAGGACGACCTCGGCTCGGTCGCCTCAAAGCTCCACGACGCGGGGCTGATCCGCTACGAATGGCTCTTCAAGCTCTTTGCCCGCTTTACGAAGGCAGACGAGAAGATCGGCCTCGGCACCTACACGGTGAACTCCGACATGGACTACCACGCGCTGATCTCGGCGATGCGCTCGTCCTCGGGCAATATGAACGCCGACACGGTCAACGTGATGATCCCCGAGGGCTATACGGTGCGGCAGATCATCGCCCTGCTCGCCGAAAAGGAAGTGAGCACCGAGGAAAAGCTGCTCGACGCTGCCGAGAACGGGGACTTCACCTATTCCTTTATCGACCGGGACTCCAATTCTCTGGATCGGCTCGAGGGCTATCTCTTCCCGGATACGTCCCAGTTCTACATCGGCCACAAGCCGGAAGCCGCGCTCGACAAGCTGCTCTCGAACTTCGACCGCAAGCTCACGAGCGAGCGGCTCGAGGAGATCGAGCAGTCTGAGTTCAGCCTGAAGCAGATCATCACGATCGCCTCGCTGATCGAAAAGGAGACCGACGGCACGGATCAGCGGCTGATCGCCTCGGTCATCTACAACCGTCTCGCCGATACCGGCGCGCACGGCACCTACGGCGTCTTGAACATCGACGCGGCGCTTTTGTACGCGCTCCCGGAGCATACCGGCGCGCTCACGAACGCCGACAAGGAGATCGACTCGCCCTATAACCTCTACCGCCACGCGGGACTCCCGCCGACGCCGATCGCGAATCCGGGCCTCAAGGCCATCGACGCGGCGCTCGAGCCGGAGCAGAGCAATTACTATTACTACGCGCTCGGAAAAGACGGCAAGCACCACTTCTCCGAGACGCTCGAGCAGCACAACGCATTTTTGGCGAGCGGTGACTATGCTGGATCCGGTACTTAAGAAAAAACGCCCCGAGCTGCTCGCGCCGGCCGGGGACCTGAAAAAGCTGAAGATGGCGCTTGCCTACGGCGCCGACGCGGTGTATTTCGCGGGCCAGAGCTTCGGCATGCGCGCCTTTGCCGGGAACTTCAGCGACGGCGGCCTGAAAGAGGCGATCGACCTGTGCCACAAACGCGGCGCCCGCGCGCATGTGACCGTGAACACGCTCCCGCGCGAGGACGAGATCAGGCGGCTCCCGGCGTATCTGGAGCGGCTCGACGACGCGGGCGCGGACGCGCTGATCCTGGGCGACCCCGGCGCTTTCGCGCTGGCCGGGAAGTACGCGCCGCACGTCGCGCGGCACATCTCGACGCAGGCGGGCGTGACGAATTCCGAGACCGCGCGCTTCTGGTACGAGCTCGGCGCCGCGCGCGTGATCCTGGCGCGGGAGCTGAGCCTTGAGGAGATCCGCAAGATCCGCGCGGGCGCGCCGCGCGAGCTTGAGATCGAGGCCTTCATCCACGGCGCGATGTGCGTGAGCTTTTCGGGCCGCTGCCTCTTATCCAACTACATGACCGGGCGGGACGCGAGCCGCGGCATGTGCGCGCAGCCCTGCCGCTACCACTACGCGCTCATGGAGGAAAAGCGCCCCGGCGAGTACTTCCCGATCGAAGAGGACGCGCAGGGCAGCTACATCATGAACTCCCGCGACATGTGCCTGATCGACCACATCCCGGAGCTCATCGACGCCGGGCTCGACTCTTTGAAGATCGAGGGCCGCGCCAAGTCCGCCTACTACGCGGCGGTCATCACCGGCGCCTACCGCCACGCGATCGATGCGGCCATGGCCGGCGCGCCGCCGGACCCGATCTTTCGTGACGAGGTCGAGCGCGTGAGCCACCGGCCCTATTCGACGGGCTTCTATTTCGGCGAGCCCGGGCAGTACTACGAGAACTCCCGCTATGTCCGCGAGTGGCAGGTCGTCGCCTCGGTGCTCTCCTGCGACGAACAGGGCGAGGCGCTGCTCAGCCTCAACAACAAGCTCAGCGCGGGCGAAGCGCTCGAGCTGATCGGCCCGGGCATCACGCCGCTCAAACTGACGGCCGAGGCGCTGCGGGATGAAGACGGCGCGCCTGTGGGCGAGGTGAAGACCCCGCAGATGCGCTTCCGCCTGCGCCTTCCAAAGAGGGTCCCCCCGGACTCCCTCCTCCGCCATGAGGTATCGCTGAGCCCCGCCTGATCCCAGCCCTCGTCCCTTGGCCCTCGTCCCTCGCAGGACCCCTCAGTCGCCTTGCGGCGACAGCCCCCCTTTCAGGGGGGCCAAAGCCCCGTCCCCAGCCCCTTGGCGCTTGGCCCTTGGCGCTTGTCCCTCGTCCCTAATCCCTACTCCCTATTCCCTCACAACAAGGAGAATCCTTATGAACACAGACGTTGTCATCGTGGGCGCCGGC
>CAMNAE010000231.1 GCA_946530565.1 uncultured Oscillibacter sp. | reverse complement strand
GGTGGCCGGTCAGGTGCTCGACACGCTGCACGCCCCCGCGACGATGGACGATCTTCGCGAGGTACACGCGCTCAAGACCGGCGCGATGATCGCGGCGGCCTGCCGCATCGGCGTTGCCGCCGCGGGCGGCGATGCCGCGATGGAGGAAGCTGCCAAAGCCTACGCGCTCAAGGTCGGCCTCGCCTTCCAGATCCGCGACGATCTTTTGGACGTGATCGGCGATGAGGCCGTCTTCGGCAAGCCGATCGGCTCGGACGCGCGGGAGGGGAAGTGCACCTGCGCGACGCTCCTCGGCGTGGAGGGCTGCGAGCGGGAGATCCGCCGCCTCACCGACGAGGCCTGCGCGGCGATCGCGGCGTATCCCGGCAGCGCGTTTTTGACCGAGCTCGCCGAGACCCTCGCGAGCCGCAGCAAGTGACGCGATTCGAGATCGCTTTTTCCGGAAAAACGATCGCGGGAATATTCATTTTCAGTTGTATATTTCCGTTTTCTATGCTATACTCATGAACGGTGCGGCGGTGCAGCACCCTGGTCAGAATGGCCGTTTCCGAAGGAGGGCCTAAAAATTCTCCAAAGGGCATATCGATGAAACCTCTGGTGCTCGCTTGTTACGCCCAGTTTCGGGCGGGTGCTGGGGGGAAGCGCGGCGAAAGCCGGGCTTGCGGATCCAGGGCGTCTGCCAATGGCATGGCGGAGCCGACCCTGTTTTCGTGGAGACCTGTTTTTGTGCACAGGCGTACTCCCGTAGTGGTAATTCCCGTGACTGTGTACGAAACAGGATAGGAACCTGCAATGCGGTGCATCGCCTCAATTCCGGGGCGTAACGCTGTGTGCAGATGTAGCCTGCCTTGCGTGGGGCGGTGTGAATAAGGGATCAACGCAGCGGCGGCTCCGGCCGGAGCCCGGGACTGTGATCGCCCTTTGAAACCCGCACTGCAAAAGAGGCTAAAGAGACGGAACATCTGTCGTGGAAAACACCCAGGCTGTCGATCCCGGGCAGAAAGAGGATTGCAGTGCGGACCTGAGTGGCAATCGGGTAACGCGTATGGTGACAACACGTCGCAGCGCCGAAGGGGAAACCGCCTTTGTCGGCAACGAGAGGTGCGCTGCGGGGAAATCCAACCCGACCTAAGCCGCAAGATTTACTTTTTCTGCTGCCGCCGCATTATTCTTTTCAATCAGCCACCCGCGGCCCTTTGATCATCAGATTTGATCATGAGATTTGATCATCCAAAAGGGCTCGTGGGTGATTTCATCGAATTTGGAGCGGATCATTCATGGCATCACCAGAAAGGCGCCCGGCCGCCGCGCAAAAGCGCAGCCCCTGGGCGGGGGTGGTCTTTGTCCTGGCCGTGACGCTGTCGGCCTTTTTGAGCCTGCTCGCGCAGCTGCTGCTCGGGCAGACCGGGCTCATCCTGGCCCTTGTCGTGCTGCTTGTCTTCATCCTGCTCGGCATCGCGTTCGATATCCTCGGCGTCGCCGTGACCGCGGCCGACGCGAGGCCCTTTCACTCGATGGCCGCGCACAAGGAGCGGGGCGCCAAGCAGGCGCTCGCGCTTTTGAAGAAGGCCGACCGCGTCTCGAGCGTCTGCAACGACGTCGTCGGCGATATCTGCGGCATCGTGAGCGGCACGACCGCGGCCGTCATCGTGGGCGAGCTGCACCAGGCCTTCGATCTCAACACCGTACTGCTCTCAACGCTCGTGACCGCGCTGATCTCCGGCGTGACGATCGGCGGCAAGGCGCTCGGCAAGACGCTGGCCATGCGCGAGAGCACCGCCGTCGTACATCTGGCAGGCCGCGTGCTCGCCGTGTTTCAACCCTGAAGGAGTCGTTTGTTCCTATGATCTTATCATCGATCCATTCCCCCGAGGACGTCCGCGCACTGCCGACAGAGCAGCTTCCCGAGCTCTGCCGGGAACTGCGCATGGAGCTTTTGCGCACGGTCTCAAAGACCGGGGGGCATCTTGCCTCGAATCTCGGGGTCGTGGAGCTCACCGTGGCGATCCACCGCGTGTTCGACACGGCGAGAGACCGCCTCGTCTTCGACGTGGGGCATCAGTGCTACGTGCACAAGATGCTGACCGGCCGGCGCGAGGCTTTTTCCACGCTCCGTCAGTACGGCGGGCTCTCGGGCTTCCCGAAGCCGAATGAGAGCGTGCATGACGCGTTCATCGCGGGGCATGCCTCGAACTCCGTCTCCGTCGCGCTCGGTATGGCGAGAGCGCGCAGCCTTCAAAAAGAAAACTACCATGTCCTCGCGCTGATCGGCGACGGGGCGCTCTCCGGCGGCCTTGCCTACGAGGGGCTCAACAACGCCGGCGCCTCGGGCGAAAAGCTCATCGTGATCCTGAACGACAATGAGATGTCGATCGCCCACAACGTCGGCGCGGTGTCCAGACACCTCGCGCGCATCCGCTCCCGCGCAGAGTATTACCACCTGAAAAAGAGCTACCGCGCGCTCTTCGGCCCGGAGCCCGAGGAGAATCCCTTCTACCGCGCGCTCCACTCGGTCAAGCAGGACCTGAAGCACACGGTCCTCCCGGGGAGCACGCTCTTTGAGGAGATGGGCTTTACCTACATCGGCCCGGTCGACGGGCACGATCTGAATCGCCTCATCGATTCCCTCACCTGGGCGAAGGAGTGCGAGGGGCCCGTGCTCGTGCATGTGAAGACGCGCAAGGGCAAGGGCTGCCGCTATGCCGAGGCCGAACCGGAACAATACCACGGCGTGGGGCCTTTCGACATCAAAACAGGGGAGCCTCTGAAGAAAAGCGGCGAGAGCTTTTCCTCCGCCTTCGGCGCGGCACTGTGCGATCTGGCCGCCGCCGACCCGAAGATCGCCGCGATCACGGCCGCCATGCCCGAGGGCACCGGCCTTGAGCCCTTTGAAAAACGCTATCCGAAGCGCTTCTTCGACGTCGCGATCGCCGAGGGCCACGCGGTGGCGATGGCCGCGGGCCTTGCCGCGCAGGGGATGACCCCGGTCTTCGCGGTCTACTCGACCTTTTTGCAGCGCGCCTTCGATCAGCTCACGCACGACCTCTCGCTCGAAGGGCTCCACGCGGTGATCGCGGTGGACCGGGCGGGGCTCGTGGGCCCCGACGGAGAAACGCATCAGGGCGTGCTCGACGTGCAGTTCCTCTCTGCGCTCCCCGGCTTTACCGTGCTCGCACCGGCGTCCTTCGCCGAGACGAAAAGCATGCTGCGCCAGGCGCTCTATGACGATTCCGGCCCGGTCGCGCTGCGCTATCCGCG
>CAMNAE010000230.1 GCA_946530565.1 uncultured Oscillibacter sp. | reverse complement strand
TGAAGGAGTTTCTCAGAACAAACACCTCGCTGGAGATCATCGACCGCGGCGCGTGGTTCTATGCACGCAAGGCGCCCGGCAAAAACCGCGCCGACGCAGACGCCCCCGGCGCCGCGATCGCCTTCCGCGCGGATATGGACGCTCTGCCGATCGACGAGGGTACCGCGCTTCCCTGGCACTCCCGCACACGCGGCGTTGCACACAAGTGCGGGCACGACGGCCACTGTGCCGCGCTCTGCGGTCTTGCGCTGCTGCTCGAAGAGCGCGAGGTCACGCGGCCGGTCTGTCTCATCTTCCAGTGCGCCGAGGAGATCGGTGAGGGCGCAAAGCTCTGTGTGCCGGAGCTTCGAAAGCTGGGAGTCTCGAGGATCTACGCCTTCCACAATCTGAGCGCCTGGCCCGAAGGGGCGCTCATCTATCGCCGCGGGCTCACGCAGCCGGCCTCCTGCGGCCTTCGCTTTTGCTTTGCCGGACGCGCCTGCCACGCAAGCGAGCCCGAAAAAGGCGTCTCCCCCGCCCTTGCCTGCGCAAAGCTCACAGAGCGCGCCGCCGCGCTCTCCTCCGCACCGGGCGAAGCGCTCGCGCTATGTACGGTCGTTGGCGTAAAGGTCGGCGGCGGCGACTTCGGCGTCTCCCCGGGCGATGGGACGGTCTCACTCACGCTGCGCGCGGCCTCCGAGGCAGCCCTTGCGAACATGGACCGTACGCTCTCAAACGCCGCATGTGACCTTGCCGCGCAGTACGGGCTTACCGTCGAGCGCTCCTGCCACGACCGCTTCCCCGAAACACGCAACGAAACGCGCGCGCTCGACGCGGTGCTCTCTGCCGCCGAAGCGCTCGGCGTCCCGACACGGGAGATGCCCGAGATGTGGCGTGCGAGCGAGGACTTCGGCTGCTTCACCCACGAGATCCCCGGCGCGATCTTCTACCTCGGAAGCGGCGAAAACCATCCCCCGCTCCACAGCAAAGACTACGACTTCAACGACGCGCTCCTGCCCATCGCAGCGGAGCTGTTTTTTGCTCTTGCAGGGTCCGGCACAAAATAAAAGTAAAAAGCAGATCTGCCGGACACTGACCTGTCCGGCAGATCTTGTTTTCAGCGTTTGCATCTATGGTTGCTTCTTATGACTTTTGACCCTTTGCGCTTTTGCGTCAGGCCGGGCCGTCAATCCCCGTCCTTCAGCTTCTTTCGCAGCTCCTCGCGGTCCTGCAGGGCGTTGTAGGGTCCGTCTTCGCTCAGGACGCCGCGCTTTAAGTCTTCGGGCAGGGCGCCGGCCTCGTCGGTCTCAAAATCCTCGCGCCAGTCGGGGCCTTCGTAATAGCCCGCGAGCGCCTGGGCGTCTGCCTCGGCAGCGGCGAAGCGCTCGAGCGCATCCTCCATCATCCGGTTCGACTCATTGAGCCGATCGAGCATCTGCTCAAAGCGTGAGATGCGGTCAAGCCGTTCTTCCTGATTTTGATCGTTGATATGTTCCATGTTGTTCACCTCAGCTGTTCTTCGATATAGGCGCCGAAGTCCGGAAGCGGGATCGGCTTTGAAAAGTAGTAGCCCTGGATGATCTCGCAGCCGAGAGCGCGCAGTGCCGTCATCTGCTCTTTCGTCTCGACGCCCTCGGCGATCACCGGCACCTTTAAATACTCCGCGATGTCGAGGATCAGCTCGAGCATGCGCGTATCGCGCGTTTCGCCGAAGGCGTTCTGGACAAAGAGCATGTCGAGCTTGAGCGCGTCGATCGGGAGCCGTGAGATCATGCCGAGCGAGGAATAGCCCGTGCCGAAATCGTCCATCTCGATGCGAAAGCCGAGCGCGCGCAGCTTCCGCACCGTCGCGATGATGTACTCGGAATCGCTCGTATAGGCCGACTCGGTGATCTCGAGCAGGAGGTCCGACGGCGAGATACCGTAGGCTCTCGTGATCTCGAGAAAGCGTTCGGAGAGGTTCGCGTCGAGCATGTCCACGCGCGAGACGTTCACGCTCACCGGGAGCGTGACGCCGCCATTTTCACGCCAGTCGCGCATGGCCGCGGCCGTCTCGTGCCAGACATAGCGGTCAAGCTCCGAGATGAGCCCGTTTCGCTCGAAGATCGGGATGAAGTCCGCAGGGCTGATCTTGCCGAGCGTCGGGTGCTCCCATCTGACCAGCGCCTCAGCGCTCACGAGCCGGGGCGCATCTCCCTGCACATTGAACTTTGGCTGACAGCAGACCTGAAACTGCCGCTCGCGGATCGCGTCGGGAAAAGCCTCGACGAGCTGCTCCGCGAAGAGCTCCGCCTGGTGGAGCGCAGCGTCGTAATAGGCGATCGGGCGGGTCAGGTTGTTGCGGATCGTGTCGGCCGCCACCTGCGCGCGGTCGAAGCGGCGCTCGATGTCGATCGTTTTATCGGCGTTTTCGTAAACGCCCATGCGCAGACGCACGCGCGCGGAGCCCGCCTGCTCGCCGGTGAGCCCGGCCCCAGAGTGCTCGAGCACGCTTTCATAGTCATCCCTGTGCGGGCAGTAGAGCAAAAAGATATCGGCCTCGCGCCGACAGACGAGCCCGCCGGAATCCTGCACGGCCTCGCGGAGCTTTTCGCCGACGCGCCTGAGCACGCGGTTGGCGTAGGCCTTGCCGTAGCGCTCGTTCAAAAGCCGGAAGTGATTGATGTCGATGACGACCGCGTCCATGGCCGTCTCCTCGTGGAGGCGGTCGAACTGCTCGGCGTAGCGGTAGAAATACTCACGGCTGAAAAGGTCCGTGAGCTCGTCGCGCTCGGTCGCACGGATGATCGAGCGGTCCTCTGAGAGCTCGATCGTGCGCCGCACACGCGCAAGGACCACACCGGCGGGCGGATAGGGCTTGGGGATGAAGTCGATCGCGCCGAGGTCGAGGCTTTCGATCTCGGCGTCCTGATCCGCCGTGAGCACGATGATTGGGATGCGCCGGAGCGTCTCGTCGGCGCGCACGGCCTTTAAAAGCTCGGTGCCCGAGAGCACGGGCATTTTCAAGTCGAGCAGCACGAGCGAGAGGCGGCTGCGGTTCTGCTCCATGAGCGCAAGTGCCTCGCGGCCGTTTTCCGCCATTATGACGTCGCAGGTCTCCTCAAGCATCGCGCCGAGCAGAGCGCGGTTGATGGGCTCATCGTCGACGACGAGCACCAGCCGTTTGCCCCGCAGGGGATAAGCCGATTCATGCAAAGTGCTCCCCTCCTTTCTGAATATGGTCGTTTTGGATTATTTTAGCATAAATCAGAGATAAAGGGAATAGGGGCGGCGAAAAAGGGCC
>CAMNAE010000229.1 GCA_946530565.1 uncultured Oscillibacter sp. | reverse complement strand
GCGGATGAAGGCGGAGAGCGTCGCAGGGTCGGTCATGCGCTTGCTGCCGTCGTCCTTCACGAGGCAGCGGATGCCCTGGTCGGTCACCTGCCAGACCTGGTTCACCTTGCTGCTGATCGCGCTCGTGCGCCACTGGGCGCAGCCGCCGGTGTAGACGATCAGGTTGATGTTTTCGCCGATGCCGGCGCTCACCATCTCCTGAAGGTCGCTCGTTGCCATGCTGTTCTTGCTCTCAAGGTCCGTGCCGCAGAGATAGAGCATGATCGTGACCGTATCTTTCCCGGAGCCGAGGAGCTTGGTGTACTTTTCGCGCGCCTCGGAGGCGACGGCCGTCACGACCGGGGTCTCGGCGCTCACGGCCTCTTCTGCGGCGGTCTCATCGGTCCACGCGGGGGAGACGCCGAAGGAGGAGAAGAGGCTCTGGAGCTCCGCGGAGCTCATCGCCGCGGCGGCGGAGCTGCCGGTGAGCGAGGGAGCGCTGCCGCCGACGGACGAAGAGGAGCTGCTGCTCTGACTGGGCGCTGAGTAGCTGCCGCTGCCCTGAGTCGTTGCGACCTGCGTGCCGCTGCCGCCGCCGAGGCCGCCGCCCATAAGATTGACCAGCAGCGCGATGATGATGACCGGAAGGCCCACGCCTCCGGCGACCGCCGCGCGATTGACGCCTTTTCTGCCGCCGCCGGAGGAGCCGGAGCCGCCGGGGCGTACCGTCTGATTGCCGGAGGGGCGGGAGCCGACCGGGCCGGTACCCTGACCGCTGCCGCGCCGCCCGGCGCCGCCGCTCGTCGTGATGTCTTTTTCCCGATGGACGGGTCTGTTGTCTGCCATATGCGTTTCAACCTCTCTGCGTTAAAAAACGCGTTATTTGCTCTTGGCCTTGCCGTCGTCCTTCTGTCCCTTCTGGGCGCCGCCGGACGTGGTGATGTCCTTTTCCCGGTGCACGGGCCTGTTCTCAGCCATGGAAAACCTTCCTTTCATATGGATCGTATGGATCGAAATGTGGGTAAGCTATAAAAATACAAAGATATTCTACCATAGTTTTCCCGCCGGGGCAATGCTGAAAACAAAAGAAAGACGGACGGCGGGAAAGATCGCTTTTCAACAGATCTGTCATTTTGATCGAACAACTATTTTCAAACGCGTGAGCATTTGCTATAATAATACAAAGCGTTTTGACTGACGCTGCCGCGGCCGCTCGACCGCCGCAAACCCGGGCGAATCTAAATCGATAAAGAGCACTGGAGATGAGAGACATGTTGACAAGAGACGAACTGCTTCGTCACTACGAGACCATGGTCAAGATCCGCAAATTCGATCTGGAGGCCAAGCGCGGCCGCGAGGCCGGGGACTTCCTCGGAAACGTCCACATCTATGTGGGTGAGGAGGCGATCGCAACGGGCGTGTGCGCCTGCCTCGAGCGCAAGGACTACATCGCAAGCACGCACCGCGGCCACGGCCACACGATCGCCAAGGGCGCGGACTTGAAGCCCATGATGGCGGAGCTCTACGGCAAGGCCACCGGCTGCTGCGGCGGCAAGGGCGGTTCACAGCACATCGCCGACTTCAGCGTGGGCATGCTCGGCGCGAACGGTATCGTCGGCGGCGGCTATGGGCTTGCGGTCGGCGCGGCGCTCGCGGCCCGCTATCAAAAGACCGGCGCGATCGCGGTCGTCTTCTTCGGCGACGGCGCAGCAAACCGCGGCACCTTCCATGAGGCGGCGAATATGGCGGCCGCCTGGCGCCTGCCGGTCATCTTCGTGTGCGAAAACAACGGCATCGCCTGCTCTGTCGACTTTGCGACCAGCGGTCAGCAGTCCGTCGAGAACCTCGCGGACCGCGCGGCGGGCTACCACATGCCAAGTGAGATCGTCGACGGCAACGACTTCTTCGCGGTCTATGAGGCGGCGAACAAGCTCGTTAAACGCGCGCGTGAGGGCGAGGGCAACTGCTGCGGCTTTCTGGAGTGCAAGACCTTCCGCCCGGGCCCCCATATCATCGGGGACCAGCAGCCCTACCGGGACGCCGCCAAGGCCTGGCAGCACATGTTCGAGGACGACTGCATCGCGCGTTTTCGCGAGCGCTGCGTCGCCGAGGGCTGGCTTGATGAGAGCGACTTTGCGCCGATCGATGCGCGCGTCGACGAGATGATCGCTGAGGCGGTGCGCTTTGCCCGCGAGAGCCCCTATCCCGACGCAAGCAAGCTCTACGAAGATATTTACGACTGAGGGAGGCGAGACCATGAGCATCAAGACATATAAGCAGGCCACCTGGGAGGCCATGAAAGAAGAGATGCTGCGCGACCCGACCGTCTACGCGATCGCCGAGGATATGAAGGGCACCGGCGGCATGAAGGGGCAGTACACAGGCCTCGGCGAGGCGATCGGCGACGAGAGCCGCCTTCTCGACGCGCCGATCTCCGAGACCGCGATCGTCTCCAGCGCGGTCGGCGCGGCTCTTGCCGGCATGCGCCCGGTCGTCGATCTGCGCTTTACCAACTGCATGTTCGTGTGCATGGACGAGCTTATCAACCAGGCGGCGAAGTGCCGCTACATGTTCGGCGGTCAGGGCAAGGTCCGCATCGTCGTGCGCGCGTCCGACGGCATTTTGAAAATGCAGGGCGCGCATCACACCGACTGCCTGGACGCGTGGTTTGCGCACGTGCCGGGGCTGCAGGTCGTCGTGCCCTCGAGCCCGGCCGAGGCCAAAGGCCTTTTGAAGACCGCGATCCGCAATGATAACCCCGTCATCTTTTTGGAGCACAAAGCGATCTTTGAGATGCAGGGCGAGGTGCCGGACGGGGAGTACACGATCCCCTTCGGCAAGGCGAACATCGTCCGCGAGGGCAGGGACGTGACGGTCGTCGTCTACGGCATCATGGTGCCCCGCGCCGTCGAGGCGGCGGAGATGCTTGAAAAAGAGGGCATCTCGGCCGAGGTGATCGACCTTCGCACGCTCTCGCCCTGGGATGAGGAGACCGTGCTCGCGTCGGTCAAAAAGACCGGCCGTGCGGTCGTCGCGACCGAGGGTGCCAAACGCGCAGGCTTCGGCGCGGAGATCTCGGCCACGATCGCCGAGGAGGCGTTCCGCTGCCTGAAGGCGCCCGTAGAGCGCCTCGGCGCGCCTTTCGTCCCGATCCCGGTCGCCCCGAACCTGGAAGACCTCTGCCGCGTGCTCCCCGGAGACATCGCAGAAGCGGCAAGGAGAACGATGGGGTAAAAACAGTCCATCGGAAATCAGCTTTTTGACCGAACGCTTTATCGAAAAAACTTTCA
>CAMNAE010000228.1 GCA_946530565.1 uncultured Oscillibacter sp. | reverse complement strand
ACCACCTTTTTGCGCTTCTTCGCGTTCTTTCCGGCGCGAAACAGGATGTCATGCGCCTCCACCGTGCTGCGCCGCTCGTCCCAGAGCGCGACCGGGAGCCCGGTCTGCTCCTTCAGGACCTCAGCGAAGGCCTCGGCCTTCTCTGCCCGAGGTCCGCGGCTGCCGTCCATATTGAGCGGGTGCCCCAGAACAAGCGCCTCGACGCCGTGCTCCACGCAGAGCGCGGCGATTTTTTCGGCCACGACCTCGCTGTGCCAGGAGTCGATCACCGTCGTAAAGCCCGCGAGCGT
Organism: uncultured Oscillibacter sp.; assembly: GCA_946530565.1. GTDB lineage: Bacteria > Bacillota > Clostridia > Oscillospirales > Oscillospiraceae > Oscillibacter. The sequence goes on along the minus strand of CAMNAE010000228.1, from coordinate 2,988 downwards.
CTCCCCCGCGTCTGAGATCGCGACTCCCGTGTGGGCGTCGCCGTAATCGATCGCCATAATGCGCATGCTGCATCCCTCCGGACCTGTTTTCTCTATCATATCACAGCAGCAAGCCCGCCGCTTTTGTCAAATCCGTACATTTAGCGCTTTACTTTTCAATATTTATGTGCTAAACTTTACAAAATAGCAGTATTTTCGATCTTTGGGGCACATGAAAGGAGCGGAGAACCATGCGCGGATACGAGAGCTATACCGGAAAGATCAACCGGAAGCTGGAAAAAAAGCTCGAGATCATCGAGGTCGCGGCCGGGCGGAAAAAGGCCGACCTTGTGCTCAAGAACGCGGACTATGTGAACGTCTTCAGCGACGAGATCTGCCACTGCGACATCGCGATCGCCCAGGGCCTCATCGTGGGCATGGGAAGCTACTCCGGCGAGCAGGAGATCGATCTCACCGGCAAGGTCGTGCTCCCCGGCTTCATCGACGCGCACGTGCATCTTGAAAGCTCGCTCGTCAATCCGGCGGAGTTCGCGAAGGCCGTGCTGCGCCACGGCACGACGACGGTCGTCACCGACCCGCACGAGATCGCGAACGTCATGGGGACCGACGGCATCGAGTACATGCTCCAGGCGACCGAGGGGCTGCCGGTCGACGTGCGCTTTATGCTGCCCTCCTGTGTGCCGGCAACACCGCTGGATGAGAGCGGCGCGGTGCTCGACTACCGCGCGATCGACTCTTTTTACGAGCATCCGCGCGTGCAGGGCCTCGCCGAGATGATGAACTACCCCGGCGTCGTCGCGGGCGATACGCAGACGGTCGAAAAGATCGTCGCCGCGCAGGCGCACCACAAAAAGATCGACGGCCACGCCCCCGGCCTTGCCGGCGCGGAATTAAACGCCTACATCTCGGCCGGCGTCTACTCCGACCACGAGTGCGCGACGCTCGAGGACGCGATGGAAAAGCTCCGCCTCGGCCAGTTCATCATGGTGCGCGACGGCACCGCCGCACATAACCTGGATACGCTTCTGCCGCTGCTGCGCCCGCAGTACGCGGCGCGCTGCATGTTCTGCTGCGACGACATCCACCCGAGCGATCTTCTCGGCCGCGGCCACATCGACTATCACATCCGCCATGCGATCCAGCGCGGCGTCGACCCGATCCTCGCGGTCAAGGTCGCCTGCCACCACGCGGCGCGGTATTTCCTGCTCAACAACCGCGGTGCGGTCGCCCTGGGCTACCTGGCCGACCTCGTCGTCATCGACAATTTCCGCGACTTCAACATCGAGCGCGTCTTCCAGCGCGGCCGGCAGATGTTCGACGGCGTTTCCGTCGCCGACTTCCCGGCGCCAGAGGTCGACCGGAACCTCGTCGAGCGCGCGCACAACACCTTCCGCGTCGCGCCGCTGACGCCGCAGGACTTCCACGAGATCCGCCCGCGCGGGGTCATCGGGCTCGTCCCCGGCGAGCTCATGAGCGAGGACTGCGGCTATGCCGAGCATATCTCCGTCGCCGACGATATCTTAAAGATTGCGGTCGTCGAGCGGCACAAGAACACGCACCACATCGGCATCGGCTACCTGAAGGGCTACGGCCTCAGGAGCGGCGCGGTCGCGACGAGCATCTCGCACGATTCGCACAACATCATCGTCGTGGGCTGCAACGAGGCCGACATGGCCGCTGCGGCAAACCGCGTCGTGGAACTGCACGGCGGCATCGTCGTCTATGAGGGCGGCGAGGTGCGCGGCGAGCTCCCGCTCCCGGTCGCGGGCATCATGAGCGACGATAAGCTCGAGGTGGTCAACGAAGCGCTCGAGAAGGCAAAAGAGGCGGCGTTCGCGCTCGGCGTGAGCCACGGCATCGACCCATTCATGACGCTCTCCTTCATGTCCCTCCCGGTCATCCCGACCCTGCGCTTAACGACCAGAGGCATCATCGACGTCGTGACGCAGCGGTATATCTGAAGAGAGGGATCATGGAACAGGGATCAGGGCCAAGGCGCGAGGGCTCCTTCCGTCATTGCGAGGCCCCGGAGAGACCGGCGTGGACGCTTCCCATTGACACAATCAGGAATGAGTAATTGCGGCAGCATGGTCGATTTTCTCTGTCACGCGCCCCTGATACAAACTGAAACGTTTTTGGATCGCAATCCAAAAACTATAAAAAATCCGAAAGTTTTTGGATTTGAATCCAAAAACTTTCGGATCGTTCTATGCCTGAAGACAGCGCAGCGGGGCAGGTGTCAGCAGAGGCGGTTCTCCTGATCCCTGGTGTCGTGTCACGACACCTCACACCTCTTCCTTCCCGTCGCCGACGCAGAACATCGTGAAAGTGGCGGTCGCGATGAGCTTTTCGTTCTCGCCGGTGATCGTCACATCCACAACGACGGTCCGGCGGCCGCGGTGGACGACTTTTCCCTCGGCTTTGAGCGTACCGCTGCCCTGATTGGAGATATAGTTATAGCTGCTCGCCTGGGTCACATACTTGCGGCCGTCGGAGTGCGCGGCGACGCCGGAGGCGTTGTCGGCCAGGTTGCAGATCGCGCCGCCGTGGACCATGCCGAAGGGATTCAGGTTCTCGGGGTGGATATTCATCACGACGACCGAGTGGTCCGGCTCGACGAGCCGGGGCTCAATAAAGCTGTAGATACGGTAGGCGTTGGCCGCTTCGCGCTTGCGCATAAAGGCCGCGGACTTTTCGTCCAGGCCGCGGATCTCGAACATGGCGATACTTCCTCTCAAGAAAAACAAGATGCGTTCAGTATACCCGCGAAAGCCCATAAACGCAAGAAAAAAATCACGAAATCGGTTGCGCCGCCCGCCCTCCGGTGCTAAGATAGAGAACACACACCACAAAAAAACTTACCTGGAGGTACTTTCATGCAAGAACGTGTACGCTTCGGCAAGACCGGACTGATGGTCTCCCCCCTGACTCTCGGCACCTGGGGCATGGGCGGCGCCGGCTGGGACCAGTATGACGACGCGACCCGCA
>CAMNAE010000227.1 GCA_946530565.1 uncultured Oscillibacter sp. | reverse complement strand
CTCGGTCCAGGCGAGATAGGTGTTGCCGTCGTCGCCGCTGACGAGTACGTACTTCGAAAGGCTCCCGCCGCCCCGCACGGTCCCGCCGCCCTCCACGGGCATGTTTTCGCCGAAGTCGCGGGTGTGGAAGACGGGCTCGCCCGCAGCCAGGGCGCAGAGCGTGGGCTGCTGCTCAGGATCGCCGCCGGCGCGCTCGTATGCTCTCTTCGCCCAGTCGGCTCCCGCGGCCTCGGCATCGGTAAGGCTCTCAAGCGCGGCAAGGGAGCCCGGCTCTTCCTGAAGGCCCCGGAGAAGATCGTTGAAGCTGAGCGTATTGAAGCAGGTGCTGTCGGAGACCCAGGTCATGAACACATCCGGCGTCACGCGCACTTCACCGCCCGCCGCGCTCTGTGTTTTGGTGCTGACGCGATTGAGCTGGAGGTTCGCGTTCTCGCCATGGTCGAGCAGGATCGGGTGATAGCTCCGGCCGTCGGTCATGTTCTGGATCTGGAGCCAGATCTGCAGGTCGTCGCCGCTCTCGACCCGGCCGTTCAGGTCGGTCGTGTAGGCCGCGAGGCGATAGCTCTTTCCGTTCGGCGCGGTATAGGTCTCGGCGGTGAAGTCCGCGGTCATGGCGTCGCCCGGGAGCCTGATCAAAAGTTCCTGATCCGCGCCCAGCGCGACCGTGCCGGCGGCGCCGTTGCCGCTCTGGGCAAGGGGCTCGAGCTCCGCGCTGTAGAGCCGCCGCGCATACGAGCTGTAGTTGCCGGTGAAATTCACAAGATCCTCGATCTTTTCGACCTTTTTGAGGTCCTGCTTGAAGTAATAGACGGCCAGCGCGCCGTTTTCCTCGACGAGCTCGGGATTCGTGTTCTGGAAGCCGTCGTCACAGACCGTGATCGTCTCGCCGCTCTTTTCGACCGTCTTGCCCGTGATGTCGAATTTCTGGAGCATGATGCCGGTGTCGCTCAGGGCCGCCTTCGCGCCGCTGACAGTCCCGGCGTCTTTCGCGTCGCCGGTCGCCCAGGCCACATACACACTGTCCCCAATGCGCAGCACGGCGGGGGTCGTGTCGGCGAGGCCGTCGTTGTCGACGATGACCGTGCCGGTGTCGTGATCCCAGTGGATCCGGTTCTCCTCGTCGACGTGGAAAACGGCATAGACGAGCGTCGCGGCGTTGGCCTCCGTGCGGATGCTGCCGTCCAAAGCCGGCGTGCCCGCCTTGTTCTGCAGGAAGAACACGAGGAAGGTGTCCGTGTCGAGATCCACCACCCTGGGCCGCACATACTGCATGGACCCGTCGATGATGGTCTCCTCCCGCTTCGGCACCAGAACAGACTGGAGGGAGGCGCTGCCGTCTTCGATCGCGTTGAAAGTCTCGCTGCCGGGGTCGAAGGCCTTGAGGTAGAGTCCGCCGGAGGTGACCGAGGGCAGGCGCGCCCAGTCGTCCGCGCTCTGGAGCGCGGCGCTGCCGTCAAGCGCCTCCTTCCGCACGGGCTTTTCAGAGTAGTAGCCGGTGGTCCAGGCGGGGATCATGAAGTCCATATTGACGCTGGTGAGGAACAGATCGACACCGAAGCCGCCGCCGAGCTCAAAGCTGACGCCGCCGCTGGGGGCCCAGCCGTCGGCCTGGGCCCAGGTCCCGGCGAAGCCGAACTTGACGGTGCCGCGGGCGCCCACGATCCCGTAGATACCCGCGCCGACCGCGATCTTGCCGTCTACCGAGATCGTGTGCCAGCCGTAGTCGGAGTTGTCATATTCGCTGAGGTCGTTCTGCCTCGCGAAGTCCTTCGCGTAGACCTTCTGCGCGGGCTCCGCCTCGCCGCCCTCGTAGTTGTAGGAGAGCTTTGCGTCGATGTTCAGGTAGAAGGGGATCACATAGACCGTATAGAACGTGCGGCTGACAAAGCCGGTAAAGGTGAGCGAGAAGGCGTAGCCCCACTGCTCGTGCGTGTTGAGCTCTTTATTGTAGACCCACTGCCAGGCGCACACCACCTTGATCTCGCCGCCGATCTGCTGCTTGTCCTGGGCGAAGGCGGTCAGGGAGTTCTTCTTCTCCCCGTCCATGAACTTGCGCTCCTCGCCCTTGTCCCAGGAGGATTTGAGCTTGTCGGCCTTTGCCTGGTCGATCTCGCCGTTCGCGACGCGCTGCTGGATATTATTGTGGGCGGTCGAGCGCGCGTTTTGATACGCCGTGCCCGCTTTGTTTTCATTCCATTTTTCGGAAAAGCTCTTTTCCGCGTCCACCGCGCCCGTTCCGCCGCCGAGCAGCTCCTTCATCTTGCCCCAGGAGTAGTCCCCGCCCCCGAAGCGGTCGTTGTCGGTGCCGAGGGCGATGCCGAAGTACTGGACATAGTTCGAGGTCGCCATGTTCTTCGGGTCGTCATATTCCTTGTTCCAGACGATCTGGCCCGTGTCCACGGTCCCGGCGAGCGTGCCGATGAGATCTGCAGAACTTGGCTTGTCGAGCTCGGCGCCGTAGCTCTGCTCGATCGCGTCCTCGACCGGGGTATAAAAGCTCAGCGCGGTATTGAGCAGGGCATAGGGCGTCTCCACGAGCGTCGTCTCCTGCGTGCTCCTGCCCTCGCTGTCGGTCACGGTGCTCCTGATGCTGCGGTCCGGGCCGACGATCTGGACATACACGCGGTCGCCGTCGGAAAGCGCCTGATACGGCCAGTCCTGCGGCGGCGTATAGGGCACGGCGATCTGCCAGGTGTTGAGCGCCTCGCCGCCCGCGGCCGTCTTGCGCGTCGTCTCGTAGCTGTCCTTGAGCGCCCCGTCTTTATCATAGATCACGAAGCGGACCGCCTTGAGCGCGGCCGCTTCCCCGCCGAGCCACGGGATCGAGACGTCGGCCTCGAGCGTCACGGAGTCCCCGGCATAGATGGGCACGGTGTTGTTCCGCCCGTCGGCCGTATGGTCATTCAGCGAAAAGCGCACGTCGGTGACATAGGGGATATAGCCCGTGACGACGGGCAGGCGGATGGGCTCCGGCGTGCTCTCGCCGTCGCCGCGGTCGGCCGTGAGGTCGGCCACGAGGCACTTCTCCGTGACCCGGGCGATCTCGTTGGTCCGGCTCGTGTGGTTCGCCCGCTGCTCGGCAAAGGTCCGCGTCTCCTCCGGAAGCGCGGCCGGCAGGCGGCGGTACTCCGCCTGCACGACGCCGTTGTCGGAGATCAGGACCGAGATCCGGTCGCCGGGGATCGCCCGGACGCCGTTGATGACCACGCGGCCCTTCACGTCGGTCGAGGCGCTCTGGCGCAGCACCGTGTAGCCCAGGGCGCGGGACCTTGTATAGCTGGGG
>CAMNAE010000226.1 GCA_946530565.1 uncultured Oscillibacter sp. | reverse complement strand
GGCGACGGGGCCGTGGGCGGTGCGGACGCGGTATTGCTCCTGCGCCGTCTCGCCGGCGAGGACGTGGATGCGGATGAAGACGCGATGGACGTAAACGGCGACGGCGCCGTCGACCGCGAGGACGCGATTTATCTTTTCCGCACCGCGGCCGGGCAGGACCCAAACGCGGTGAGCGGCGGGCGCGTCACAAACTGCCTTGCCGCATTTTATCGGGCGGACGGAACCATGAACGGCGTCTTCCCGGTGGGCGCGGGCGGCTCTTCCGGCATGCCCGAACCCCTGCTGAAGGCCGCGGCGAGGGTCGCCCTCTTCTATCTGGACGAGGCTAATATCCCCATCGCCGAAGAGAGCGTCATGTCCCTGGCGGGTTAAAGACCGGGGCGTACAGCTTAAACGCACACATTAAACGCACGTAAAAGAGCTCGCTTCGCTTCGCGCGCAGCGCAAAAAGAGCCGCTTCCTTGCGCAGGAAGCGGCTCTTTTCATGGATCATGAAACTCTGTTGACTGTATGGATCCGAAATGCGGATCAGATCACGCGCACGCGGATGACGTTCGGCATGCCGCGGACCTCTTCGACGACCTTCTCGGGCACGGCGGCGCCGAGGTCGACGATCGTGTAGGCGTAGTCGCCGCGGGACTTGTTCGAGAGGTTCTCGACGTTGACGCCGTCCTGCGAGAGAAGCGCCGTGATGCCGGCGAGCATCTGCGGGACGTTGCGGTGCAGGATGCAAAGACGCATGACGCCGCTGCGCTCCATCGAGACGTTCGGCAGGTTCACGCTGTTGCGGATGTTGCCGTTTTCGAGATAGTCCTTGAGCTCGTCGACAGCCATGACCGCGCAGTTCTGCTCGCTCTCGGGCGTGGAGGCGCCGAGGTGCGGCATCGCGACGACATGCGGATGCGGCACGAGCTGGTTGTTCGGGAAGTCGGTCACATACACGGAGACACGGCCGGTGTCGAGCGCCGCGAGCATCGCGTCGTCATCGACGATCTCGCCGCGGGCGAGGTTGATAAAGCGCACGCCGCGCTTCATCTGGGCGATCGCCTTTTCGTCGATCATCTTCTCGGTCTCTTTGGTGTAGTGGATGTGGATCGTGATATAGTCGGCGCGCTTGTAGAGCTCGCCCAGATCTTTGACAACATGGATGTGCCGGTCAAGACGCAGCGCGGCGTCGACGGAGAGATAGGGGTCATAGCCGTAGACGTCCATGCCGAGGTCGAGCGCGAGGTTGCCGACGAGCGAGCCGATCGCGCCGAGGCCGATGATGCCGATCGTCTTTTTATAGAGCTCGGGGCCCACGAACGCGGCCTTGCCCTTTTCAACGACGTTAGCGACCTCCACGCCGGAGGCCACCTGCTCCTTGACCCAGGTCAGCGCGTCGGGGATATCGCGCGAGCCGATCAGCATCGCGCAGAAGACGAGCTCCTTGACGGCGTTGGCGTTGGCGCCGGGGGTGTTGAAGACGGCAATGCCGGATTCGGAGCAGCGCTCGAGCGGGATGTTGTTGACGCCCGCACCCGCGCGGGAGATGCCGAGCAGGCTCTCGGGGAAGGCATAGTCGTGGAGCTTCGCGGAGCGGACGAGGATGCCGTTTTCCTCCTGCACGTCGTCGCCGACAGTGTAGTTTTCGGCATCGAAGCGCTGCAGGCCGATGGGAGAGATCTTGTTGAAGGTTTTGATGCGGTACATGGGGATCATTCCTCTTTTTTGCGGCGGCTACAGTAAGCCGCAGTACTTGCAGCGAATCGTGCGGCGCTGGCGCCGCTTTCGCTGCAGCATGGCCCATTATAGTCTTTTAAGGTATGACCTTCAAGAGCCATTCGCCCAAAAAATGACGCGCGCGCACCCGTTTGCTTTGGCGATCCTGCAAGGGGCAGGGTCCGGCTGTTCGGTGAAGCCGCCCCGCCGGGCGCAGGTGCTTTGTTAAAAAGCAAACGCAAAAGAGCTTAAAATTTACATGTGTAAAAATTAAGAAAAGTCTGCTTTTCAGTATTGACAATCCCTCTGTGAGCGCGTACAATAGCATACAAGTTCGGGACCGTACCGACTGAACTTCAGCCCAAAGGAGGCGGAACAACATGATGAACGATAAGCATATGATGACCGCCTCTGCCGCGTGCTCTTCCATTCTGCTCCTTACGGGCGCCCTGATTTCGGCGTCCGCTGTTGGCGTATCCGTAGTTGGGGTAGAAAACGGAAATAAATCGCGGCGATAACGCACGGCTGAGATCATTTCGTTGCAGCAAGCGGCTTCGCCAGATGTGCGGGGCCGCTTTTTTGCATATCGCTTTTGTCTCTTGCAAAACGAGAACATATTCTATGGAAAAGGAGTCTTACCCATGATGAAAAAGAAGAATCTTGCGCTCGCGCTCGCCTTTGCGATGAGCATGAGCCTCGCCGCCTGCGGCGGCAGCTCTTCCGGCAGCAGCTCCGGTTCTTCTGCACCGGCCGCTTCCTCCGGCTCTTCCTCCTCCGCACCGGCCGCCTCCTCCGGCAGCAGCTCCTCCGCCGCTCCCGCCGCGAGCTCCGCGCCCGCGGCCGCCGGCGCCTTCAAGCTCGGCGGCACCGGCCCGCTGACCGGCGGCGCCGCGATCTACGGCAACGCCGCCAAGAACGGCGCGACGATCGCCGTTGAGGAGATCAACGCCAAGGGCGGCATCCAGATCGAGCTGCGTTATGAAGACGACACCCACGACGCCGAGAAGGCCGTCAACGCCTACAACGCCCTGAAGGACTGGGGCATGCAGATCTCCCTGGGCTCCGTTACGAGCAAGCCCTGCGAGGCGACCAGCGCCGAGACCTATGCTGACCGCATCTTCGCCCTGACGCCCTCCGCCTCCTCCACCGCCACGATCGAGGGCAAGGACAACATGTATCAGATGTGCTTCACCGACCCCAACCAGGGCACGGCCTCCGCTGACTACATCAAGGGCCAGAACATCGGAAGCAAGATCGCGATCATCTGGAAGAACGACGACGTGTACTCCAAGGGCATCCGCGATACGTTCATGGCCCGCGCCGCCGAGATCGGCCTTGAGGTCGTGAGCGAGACCACCTTCAACGACGGCAGCGCCACTGACTTCTCCGTGCAGCTGAGCGACGCCCAGGGCGCCGGCGCCGACCTCGTGTTCCTGCCCATGTACTATGAGCCCGCCTCCCTGATCTTCGCCCAGGCGAACGCCGCCGGCTACGCCCCGAAGTGGTTCGGCGTGGACGGCATGGACGGCATCCTCACGCTCGAGGGCTTCGACACCTCCCTGGCCGAGGGCGTTATGCTTCTGACCCCCTTCAACGCCGCCTCCACCGACGA
>CAMNAE010000225.1 GCA_946530565.1 uncultured Oscillibacter sp. | reverse complement strand
ACAACTTCTGGGAGCACGGCGCCGGACCCTGCGGCCCCTGCTCTGAGGTCTATTACGATCGCGGTCCCGAGCATGGCTGCGGCAAGCCCGGGTGCACGGTCGGCTGCGACTGCGACCGCTATATCGAGGTCTGGAACAACGTTTTTTCACAGTTCGTCAACGACGGAGAGGGCCATTACAGCGAGATGGCGAACAAGAACATCGATACCGGCATGGGCCTTGAACGCCTCGCCTGTGTGTGCCAGAACGTCAATTCTCTCTTCGATGTGGATACCGTCATGCACATCACGAACAAGGTCTCCGAGATCACCGGCGCCCATTACGGCGAGAGCCACAAGACCGACGTGTCGCTGCGCGTGATTACCGACCACATCCGTTCTGCGGTCATGATGATCTGCGACGGCGTGCTCCCGAGCAACGAGGGGCGAGGTTATGTTCTGCGCCGCCTGCTGCGCCGTGCCGCCCGCCACGGCAAGCTCCTCGGCGTCGATCATCCCTTCCTGCACGAGGTCGTCGATACGGTCATCCAGGTCAACGAGGTGGCCTATCCGGATCTTCGGCAGAAGCAGACCTATATCACCAAGGTCGTGCGCACGGAGGAGGAGAACTTTGCCCGTACGATCGACGGCGGCATGCGCATCTTCCGTGAACTTCTCGAGCAGCATCTGAGCCGCGGCGAGAAGGTCTTCTCCGGCGCGGATGCCTTTAAGCTCTACGACACCTACGGCTTCCCGATCGACCTGACGATTGAGATGGCTGAGGACGAAGGCCTGAGCGTCGACCGCGAAGGCTTCACCGCCATGATGGAAGAGCAGCGCGTCCGCGCCCGCAAGGCCCGTGAAGCGCTCGGTGACCTCGGCTGGGCCGGCATCGAGTTCGGCAGCGACATGCCCGCGACCGAGTTTGTGGGTTATGACCGCGTGGAGACGGACGCGAAGGTGCTCGCGATCGTCGTCGAGGGCGAGCTGCGCGACGAGATCGTCGCCGGTGCCGAGGCGACCGTCGTGCTCGACCGCTCCACGCTCTATGCCGAGATGGGCGGCCAGATCGGCGATTCCGGCTGCATTTTCTCCGACGGCGCCCGTTTTGCGGTCAGGGATGTCCACAGCAACAAGGGCGGCAAGTTCCTGCACATCGGTGCACTTGAAGAGGGCACCTTGAAGGTCGGCGACAGCGTTAAGACCGCCTATGACACGGAACGCCGCCAGGCGATCCGCCGCGCGCACACGGCCACGCACCTGCTGGACGCCGCACTCAAGCGCGTGCTCGGCGAGCATGTGCACCAGGCGGGCTCTCTTGTCGAGCCTGACCGGCTGCGTTTCGATTTCACCCATTTCGAGGCGATCTCTCCGGAACAGCTTGCTCAGATCAATGCGCTCGTGAACGAAGAGATCCTCAAAGGCGAGACGGTCGTGACCGAGGTGCTTCCGATCGAGGAGGCGAAAAAGAAGGGCGCCGTGGCTATGTTCGGCGAGAAATACGGCGACATCGTCCGCGTCGTTGAGATGGGCGATTTCTCGATGGAGTTCTGCGGCGGAACACATCTCGACAGCACTGCCAAGGTCGGCACCTTTGTGATTCGATCCGAGGGCTCTGTCGCCTCCGGCGTGCGCCGGATCGAGGCAGTCGTCGGCAAACAGACCATCGAGATCCTGAACCGGCAGACACAGCTGATCGCTAAAGCCGCCGCATCGCTCAAAACATCCCCTGCTGACCTGCTCGCCCGTATGGAGCAGGTTCAGAAGGATATGCGCGGAATGCGCCAGGAGCTCGAGAAGCTCCATTCCGAGGCGGCGCTCGGCGAGGCACGCCAGTTCCTGCTCTCGGCCAAAGAAGTCGGGAAGCTCCATGTGCTCACTGCGCAGCGCAACGATCTCGATGTCGCGGGTCTACGCAAGATGGGAGACTTCCTGCGCGATAAAGACCCCTCCATCGTCGCTGTGCTCGCGGCGGCGCACGACGAAAAGATCACCTTCCAGGTGGTCTGCGGCAAGGATGCCGTCTCCGCCGGCGTCAAGGCAGGCGACCTTGTACGCCAGGTCAGCGCAGTCTGCGGCGGCAAGGGCGGCGGAAAGCCCGACAGCGCGATGGGCGGCGGCTCCGACCTCCGCAAGCTCGATGACGCGCTCGCGACCGTCGACAATTTCGTCGCGCAGAAGCTCGGCATTTGATCACGGCTCGACTGTCTTGATCGGGAACATTGCCAGTTCCTGTGATCGATATCATTTAAGAAACGAGGTGCATTTCGACCATGTCCGACTGTCTGTTTTGCAAGATCGCGGCAGGGGAGATCCCCAGCAGCAAGGTCTATGAGGATGAGCTTTGCTGCGCCTTTGCCGATATCGCGCCCCAGGCGCCCACGCATCTGCTCTTCATTCCGAAAGAGCACATCGACTCGGTCGCGGCAATCACGCCCGAGAACGCATCTGTTGCGGCACATCTTCTTGTGAAGATCGCGTCCGTTACGAAAGAGCTCGGGATCGAGAGCTTCCGTGTTGTCTCCAATATCGGGGAGCAGGCGCAGCAGAGCGTGAAGCATCTGCATTTCCATGTCCTCGCCGGCCGGGATATGACCTGGCCTCCGGGCTGATCACGATCAAAAACGGCGGCGGCAGAGCTGAATGCGGCTCTGCCGCCTGTCTTTTTCTCAAAAAATGATCGCTGAAATGAAAACAGCTATCTTTTCTTTCGCTTTTCATCTGCTTTCCGCTGAAATGACCTTGCAATCGGGAGTGGAATTCAGTATAATACTATGAGCATTTTTCTATTCATTTTTCATATGCGCGGCCGTTTCGGCTGTCCGCGCAATCCCTCCCAAGGAGCAAGTGATACATGGAACTCAATTTTGAGACCCTTCCTGGGGTCATTTGGCGATATCTGCTGCTGCTCCGTGTGACGGATCTGCTCGATATCCTGATCCTGGTCTTTCTCATTTTTGCGCTCATCAGCCTGCTGGTCCACTCCCGCGCTTCGCATCTTCTGCGCGGGCTCGGCGTTTTTTTCGTGGTTCTGGTGCTCTCATCGGTTTTTCAGCTGCATGCCGTGAATTATATTCTGAGCCTTTTGGTGCAGTGGGGCGTTCTGGCGCTTATCATCCTGTTTCAGCCGGAGCTGCGGCGTGTGCTGGAACAGATGGGCAGCCGAAAGATTTTCTCGATGATCCTTCCGACGTCTGAGCGCAGTACTGAGCTCGATCACGCGATCGCGCAGACGGTCGTTGCCTGCAACGACATGTCACTTGCAAAAACCGGCGCGCTCATCGTTTTTGAACGCTAGATCAAGCTCGACGATATCGTCCGCTCCGGCACAGTGCTCGATGCCGAGGTCTCCA
>CAMNAE010000224.1 GCA_946530565.1 uncultured Oscillibacter sp. | reverse complement strand
TCTTCAATCACGGATCTCCAGTCATCTGATCCGGACTGCTCCTCCTGCTGCTTCCGGAGCGCACGGCGCTTTTCGACCTTTGCCCGAACACGCATTCTCGAGATGAAGAATACGAGCAAAAAACACAGGATCGCGGCCGGTGCGGCAATCAGCAGCGGTGATACTTGCTGTGGGATGTGAAGTGCCGCCTTGCTCTCAGGCGAGGCCTCGTCCGAGACCTGCAGGACATTGAAATCTTCGTCTCTGAGCTGCGCGCCGTAGTGATAGATCGCGCGCACGGTGCGTTCGGCGCAGTCAACGGCATCCGAGGAATCATCAGCGCAGTACGTGAGGATGCTGTTGAGCTCCATTGTCTGCCGCTCGGTAAAACCCGGCCCCGTCAGGCAGCGGAACGTAGAACCGTCGGTCACAAGGATCAGATCGCGATCGCCCGTCTCCTGAGCCGCCTCTCCCTCAGACGTTTTCAGAAACAGCGCGATCCCGTTCAGCTGCGCAAGCGAATGAGCGTCCTCTTCCATCTCAGAGCGCAGTGTATCCGGCAGAAGCGACGCGGCCTCCGCACTGATGACCGGCGGAGGCTCCGGCGGCGCATCAGGTACCTTTGTAGAAGCTGAACAGGCACAGAGGATCAGTACAAGGGTACATGCTAAAAACACACAGGAAAAGCGTCTCATGTGATGATCCGCGCCTCCCTCAGCGCAGCTCCATGAGTTTCTGGCGAAGCTCGCCTTCGATGCGCGCCAACTCTGCCTCGGCAGCCTTGCGCTTCTCCTTGCCCTCGCGCTGGATGTTCATGACCTCGTCGAGCGTGGAGATCAGCTGCTCATTGGTGTGCTGCAGCGTCTCAATATCGACGACACCGCGCTCAGCCTCTTTTGCGACCTCGATCGTGCCCATCTTGAGCATGTCGGCATTTTTCTGCAAAAGCTCGTTCGTCATCTCACTCACCCGGTTCTGCGCGGCGACCGCCTGCTTGTTGTGCTCCAGACCCATGGCGAGCACCATCTGGCTCTTCCAGAGCGGGATCGTATTGACGAGCGACGACTGGATCTTTTCAACGAGCAGCGTGTCGTTGTTCTGCAAAAGGCGTGTCTGAGGCCCCATCTGGATCGAGATCATACGTGTGAGCTCGAGGTCGTGGAGCTTCTTTTCAAAGCGGTCGCAAAGCTGGACATAGTCATTGTAGGCCTGGGCGTCCTCCTGCGAACCTGTCTGCTCCGCTTTTGCCTTGAGCTGCGGGAGCTCATTGGCGCGGGCGTCGGCAAGGCGCTTCTTGCCGGCGATGATATACATCGTGAGCTCTTTATAGTACTTGAGATTCAGCTCATACATCTGGTCGAGCACGGCAACGTCTTTCAACAGTGAGACCTGATGCTGCTCGAGCTGGCGGGAGATCGCGTCGACGTTCGTCTCGACCTTGGAGTACTTGGCCTTCATGACCTCGATCTTGTTTTCACTCTTTTTAAAGAAGCCGAAGAGGCCCTTCTGCTCCTCGCCCTTGCCGAAATCATCAAGCTGGGAGACGAGCGTTGCGAGGCTGTCGCCGATCTCGCCAAGATCCTTCGTGCGCACGCTTGCAAGCGCGCTCTCAGAAAACTCCGCCACATTCTTCTGTGCTGCGGCGCCGTACTGCAGGACCTGATTTGTGTCACGGATGTTGATCTTTTTTGAAAACTCCTCGACCGTCTTCTTCTCGGCCTCTGTGAGCATGCTCTCGTCGATGATAACGGGCTTTGCCTCTTCTTTTTTCTGTTCGGGCTCAGCGGAGAGCGTCAGCGTCGGAGCCGCGGGCGCCTCGGCAGTCGCAGCCGCGGCCGCCATCGGGTCAAGGGTCAGCGTGGGGCTTTCATATGTTTCGTTCGCCATGATTCAGCAATCCTTTCTGATGATTATTTCTTGTTTGAGATCATGCAAAAACAGCCCGGGCAAATGCTCGGATCTGCCTATATTTATACTTCTTATATCATAATGCCTAATTGAAAGACGGTCAAGCGATATTTTATCGAAAAGCACAAAAATTTCCACCGTCAAAATATGGTTTTCATCTTGACAAATGCCCCAATATCGTGTAAACTCTTCCCCGTTGTAAAGGTTGCATGCTTTACAGGAGGAGGTCGAGGCAGTTGAAGAATCAGACGTATCCGATGACGATGCTCTACGATTTTTACGGTGAATTGCTGACCGAGCGCCAAAAGGAGTTTTTCGACCTCTACTATAACGAAGACTACTCCCTTGCCGAGATCGCCGAGATCGCCGGCATCTCCCGCCAAGGCGTGCGCGATGTGATCGTCCGCGCGCAATCACAGATGCAGGAGATCGAAGACAAGACCGGCATCGTGCAGCGCTTTGAACAGCGCCGAGAGCATCTTGACCGAATCGAAGAGTCGATCCGCGAGCTTCGCGATCTGAATCTCCGGCTCTATGAAGACCGCAACGTTGCCCGCATCACTGACACGATCGACGCGGCGCTCACCGCATTGAAGGATTGACAACATGGCATTTGAAGGACTGACTGAAAAACTGACCGCGGCGTTCAAGCGCATGCGCGGTAAGGGCCACCTGACGGAAAACGACGTCAAGGAGGCCATGCGCGAGGTTCGCCTTGCCCTGCTGGAAGCCGACGTCAGCTATAAAGTCGTAAAGGATTTCATCGCCGCCGTGACCGAACGCGCGGTCGGGACCGATGTTCTCGAGAGCCTGACTCCTGCCCAGCAGGTCATCAAGATCGTGAACGAAGAGCTCACGAATCTGATGGGCGGCGGCGCAGCGCGGCTTACGATGGCATCCTCAGGTCCGACCGTTGTGATGATGGTCGGTCTGCAGGGCGCCGGCAAGACGACGACGACTGCAAAGCTCGCCGGGTACATGAGACGCAAATTCACGAAGCGTCCTCTGCTCGTCGCCTGCGACGTCTACCGCCCCGCAGCGATCGAACAGTTAAAGGTCGTCGGTGCGCAGCTCGAGCTACCAGTCTATGATGAAGGCGCAGGGAATCCGGTCGAGATCGCCGAGCACGCGCTCAAACACGCGCGCGAGCACGGCAACGACATGGTCTTTCTCGATACCGCCGGACGTCTCCATGTTGACGAGACGCTCATGGACGAGCTCAAACGAATGAAGGCGACGGTGCATCCGAATGAGATTTTGCTCGTCGTCGACGCGATGACCGGCCAGGACGCCGTGAACGCGGCTTCCGCATTTGACGAGACGCTTGGCATCGACGGCGTGGTCTTGACCAAGCTCGACGGTGACGCCAGAGGCGGCGCAGCACTTTCGATCCGCGCGGTCACAGGCAAACCGATCAAGTTCGTCGGCGACGGTGAAAAGCTCGACCGAATCGA
>CAMNAE010000223.1 GCA_946530565.1 uncultured Oscillibacter sp. | reverse complement strand
GCGCACCGGATCGTCGACCGAGAAGCTGTTGACGAGGGTGTTGGGATCGACGAGCTCCTCTTCCTCGACCTCGGCCAGTGCGCCTTCGGACGGCGGCGCGTCGAGATCGGCGGATTCGGGCAGGAGGTCTTCCTCGGCACTGATGTCGATGCTCAGGACCTCGAGCGACTCATAGAGCTGATCCATCTGCTCGGTCTCGAGGTTCATGTCGTCCACCGTGCTCATGAGTTCCATGGAGTCGAGCCGGCCGCGCTTTTTCGCCTTGGCCAGAAGCTCGCGCAGCTTGATGTTGCCGGCGAGCCACGACGCAGCGGGGAGAGATGCGACGGTCTTGTCGTCAAGCATCGGGACGGGGCCCTTGGGATCCTCAGCCTTGGCCTTGTCACTTTCGGCTGTTTTGGCAGCAGTTTTGGACTTGCTGCTCTTCTTGCTCTTTTTCGGCTTCGGTGCCGGTTCTGTGGGCGCCTCCGGGACATCGGCGGCGTCGGCCGCGGCAAGAAGCGCGTCCGCCTTGGCCTCAAGCTCTTCGGGGGTGGGGGTGTGATCACTCATAGAAGTACCTCCTCTTCACGGATCGGTTTACATAATATTATCAAATATACAGATGGCGCGTCAGCTCCGGCGGCGCTGCATGGCGGCGAGGAGGGGATCCTCTTCACGTCCGCTGCGCTTTTGGGCCTGCTGACGGATGATCTCATAATAATCCTGCAGAGCCTTTGCCCCGTTGGCAAGGGACTCGGGCGCCTGGGAGACGGAGACGAGATGGCTCACCTCGGCGGAGGTGAAGCTTTCGCCCAGCGCGCCGATCGAAGCGCTGTGGCCGAGAGCAAGCTGCTCGCAGAGCGCCTCGATCGCACGGCGCAGAAGGGGAGAAGAAAAGTCCCTGAGCTCGGGCGGGGGCTTTTGCGGAAAGAGCGCGGGGTCGAGCAGAAGCAGCCGCAGAACGCCCTCCTCGGCGCGGGCGGAGCGCAGGTCGTCGTAGCGGATCTCGCGCGCGCTCGGCTGCAGGGCAGACGCCGGGTTCAGGTCCCGCCGGAGCTCGGCGTTCTTTTCGGCGCGGCGTCGGCGTTTGCGCGCCTCACGAACCTCAAGCTCCATCGCCTCTGCCGTGACCCCGGCGATCTCGGCGGCGCGCACGGTGTAGATGCTCCGCTCGGTGGCAGAGGGGATCTCGGCGAGCACGCCCGCGACCTCCTGACAGTAGGCAACGCGGCTCTCGTCGCTCGTGAGATCGTGCTTCCCGGCGACCTGCTGCATGCGGAAGGCGACGCCGGTCTCACTGCCTGAGAGCAGCGCCTCAAAGGCGTCGGGGCCATGAAACTTGATGAAGTCGTCGGCGTCCTGCTTGACGAGCTCGCCGGTTTCTGTCCTTCGGCGCGGAAGCTCCAGAACACGCACGTTCATTTCGCTCTCGCGCAGGAGCGCAAGGGCCTTTTCGGTCGCGATCTTTCCGGCGTTGTCGTTGTCGTAGCAGAGCACGAGCTCTTTGGTAAAGCGGGCGAGCAGACGCACCTGCTCGGGCGTTAAGGCCGTGCCCATCGAGGCGACCGCATTGTCGAAACCCGCCTGGTGGAGCGTGACGATGTCGAGGTTGCCCTCGCAGAGGATCAGGTTTTCTCTCTTCGTGCGCTTGGCGAGGTTGAGCCCATAGAGCACGCGGCGCTTGTTGTAGACCGGCGTGTCAGGCGAGTTCATGTACTTGGGCTCGGAGGAATCGAGCACGCGGCTGCCGAAGGCGACGACATCGCCGCGGGTGTCGATCACCGGGAGCATGAGTCGGTTGCGGAATTTGTCGTAGAAGCTGCCGCTCTTGCCCTTGACGATGA
The DNA here is from genome assembly GCA_946530565.1 of uncultured Oscillibacter sp. Lineage (GTDB taxonomy): Bacteria > Bacillota > Clostridia > Oscillospirales > Oscillospiraceae > Oscillibacter. The sequence goes on along the minus strand of CAMNAE010000223.1, from coordinate 1,543 downwards.
GCCCGGCCGAGAGGAGCTCTTCCTTGCTGTAGCCGCGCTTCGTCATCGCGGTCAGGAGATCGTCCCAAGCGTCGGCGCTCGCGCCCATGCCAAAGCGCACGGCAGTGCGCCGCTCAATGCGGCGGCGGTCGAGATAGGCGCGGACCGCCTCGCCGCGTGGAGTGTTCAAAAGCTCGTAATAATAGCGGGCGGTGTCTTTGTTGAGCTGCAGGAGCCTTGCGCGCTTGCGCGCGGTCTCGCGGTCGGTCTGCTCATCCGGGACCTCGAGCCCCGCGCGTTTGGCGAGAAACGCGACGGCCTCGGGATAGCTCAGATTTTCCATCTCCATCACGAAGCGGACCGCGTCGCCGCCCTTTTTGCAGCCGAAGCAGTAATAGAGCTGCGTATCGGGGGAGACGGAGAACGAAGGGGTCTTCTCGTTGTGGAAGGGGCAGCAGGCCCAGTAGCGCCCGCCCCGGTTCGTGAGAGAAACATAGCCGCCCACCAGATCGACGATGTCGCTGCGGGCGGAGAGCTCATCTAAAAATGACCGGGGGAAGGGCATGACCTGCGTTCATCTCCTCACTATGATCTGCATGATGATCTGCCGGCTTTGGTTTTTATATAGTACTTATACGCAAGCAGTGAAAAATTTCCTTTTTTTTTCGCAAAGTTTTTTTCAAAGCGGCCGCTGATGCGCTCTGCCGCGGTTGACTTTCCGGCGGTTTTATGCTATTGTTTCTACCGTAAACAGCATTATGTTGTGAATTCCAATTGAGGGGAGCTATTACCATGAAGAGAATTCAGACTCTGGAGACCCGCAACCTCTGCGAGAGCGCAAAGAACGGCGGCTGCGGCGAGTGCCAGACCTCCTGCCAGTCCGCCTGCAAGACCAGCTGCGGCGTGGCCAATCAGCAGTGCGAGAATACCAACAAGTGATCAAAGCACCATCCCGCCGCCCTGGCAGGGGACGCTGAAAACAAAAAAGTCTGTCATTGCGGATCAGTGACCGAAGTCACCGCTCTCGAAATGGCAGATTTTTCTTTCCTGACGTATGATCTGCTCTGCGCGGCCATGATCCAGGCCGGGCGGAGCCCTAAGGGGAATGAACATGGTACACCAATACCGGCTAAACGGCTTCAACATCGTGCTGGACACCTGCTCGGGCAGCGTCCACGTCGTCGATGAGGTGGCCTACGACATCATCGCGCTGTTCGAAGGCCATACGGCCGACGAGATCACGGCGGAGATCCTTGCAAAATACGCCTCGCGCGACGACGTGACCGAGGCCGAGGTGCGCGAATGCATCGCGGACGTCTCGGCCCTGAAAGACGCCGGCAGGCTCTTCACGCCCGACACCTTCGCCGACATGGCGCCGGTCTTCAAAGAGCGCGCCGGCGACGTCGTGAAGGCCTTATGCCTGCACGTTGCGCACACCTGCAACTTAAACTGCTCCTACTGCTTTGCAAGCCAGGGCAAGTACCACGGCGAGCGCGCGGTCATGAGCCTTGAGACGGCGAAGCAGGCGCTCGAGTTTTTAATCGCGCACTCGGGTACGCGGCAC
>CAMNAE010000222.1 GCA_946530565.1 uncultured Oscillibacter sp. | reverse complement strand
CGCTTTCAAAGCTGCACGGCAGGCCCCTTGCACTGGGCGGCGATCAGCTTCTGGAGTCGCGCCCGATCCGCTACGGCCGCGTCTGGTGGACGACCGATGTCTCCGCGATCCACGCGGCGAACCGCGAGATGTCAAAGGCGATCGAATACCTCGAGGGCGAGCAGAGCCTTTTGGAAGAGGAATACCGCATCCGCGCCGAGCGCGCCGAATACGAGGCGAAAAACCGCATTTACGACCGCCTCGCGCCGGTCACGCAGCCCTTTACCGCGCGCATCCACGCGCTTTTGTCAGAGGAGACCGGAGCGGATGATCTGCGCACGCGTTTGGCGATGGTGCAGCTGCTCGGCGTGTATGTCAAGCGCCGCGTCAATCTTGCGCTGCTCGCCGAAGGGCGCGAAACACTGCCCCTGCGCGAGCTCGAGCTCTCTTTGAAAGAGTTCGCCCGCTATTTCACGCTCCGCGGCGTGCCGGCGCAGGTCACGGCCGAGACGCCGGAGAGCGAAGTGCCCGTGCGGCATCTGACGCTGATGCTCGACTGTTTCGAGGCGGCGGCCGAGGCCGCGCTGCCCTCTTTGAGCGCCGCGCTCGTCGTGCTCAGGGCCGACGCCATGTCCATCACGCTCGGCACGCCCGCCTCCCCGCTCGATCCGGCCTGGCGCGCGCAGCAGCTCGCCTCCGCCGGCGCCGAGCTCTCGGGCCAGAGCGACGAGGGCAGCGTCTACGTGCGGCTGCGCTTTTTGAAGGAGGGCCGGCCATGAACCTTCGCTTTTTGCTGCGCAGCATCTCCAACCCCGCGGTAAAAGAGAGTCTCGACGACCTGCCCGCGGGCATCTGCTGCTACTGGCCGGGCGGGCTCGTCAAGCTCAAAAACAGCGCGATGGAACAGCTCTCCTTCGCCCTCTTCGATGTGTCGCTGCTCGACGGCGCCGCCTTCTGGGAGAAGCTCTCGGCCGGGCAGGGAAACGGCGAATATCTGCGCCGGGGTGAAACGCCGACGGTGCGGCTGGACGGCGGAAGCGTGCATGCCTTTTCAAGAAGCACGATCACCTTCGAGGGCCGGGAGCTCTATGAGATCATCGCCTCAGACTTAAGCGAGGAGTACGCGCGCAACGCGGAGCTTGTCGAGATCCGCGCGCAGGTCGCCGCGATGGTCGCGCGGCAGCGGGAGCTGAACCACACGATCGACCGCATGGTGATCGAGCGTGAGGTGCTCGCGGCCAAGACCCACATCCACGACGACCTGAGCCGCGCGCTCATTCAGACGCAGCGCTATTTCTCGGACCCCGGCGGGGTCGACGCCGACGCCCTGCGCGCGCTCTGGCTCGAGAGCGCCTATCTGCTCGGCAACGATGCGCCTGACTACTGGCGCGGCGGCTACGACTACGCCTTTGAGACCGCACGTGAGTTCGGCATCGAGATCGCGCTCACAGGCGAACTTCCCCGGGGCGAGACGGCCGAGCGGCTTTTGAGCGCCGCGATGATCGCCTGCCTTTCCAACGCCTTCCGCCACGCCGGCGCGGCCACGCTCACGGTCGCGCTCAGTAAGACGGCCGACGCTTATCGCGCCGTCTTCACCAACGACGGCACGCCCCCTGCGCGCCCGATCCGCGAGACCGGCGGCCTTGCCGACCTCAGGCGGCAAATAGAGCGCGCCGGCGGGACGATGGACGTTCAAAGCGTCCCCCGCTTTGCCCTGACACTGACCATTCCGAAGGAGGAAGATCCCCATGCCCGCAAGAGTCCTGCTCGCTGACGATCAAAAGGTCATGCGCATGCTCGTTGAGAACATCCTCGCCGCCTCCGACGCCTATACTCTCGTCGCCTCGCTCGAAAACACCAAGGGCGCAGACGTACTCTGCCGGGAACAGAACATCGATCTTGCGCTCCTCGACATCGTGTTTGCCGACGGCGGCAGCGGCCTGGACGCCGCCCGCGCGATCAAGACCGCGAGCCCGCGCACGAAGGTCGTGATGATGACCTCGATGCCCGAGGTCAGCTACCTCGACCGGGCGCGGGAGATCGGCGTCGACAGCTTCTGGTACAAGGAGGTGCAGGACCTGCCGCTCCTCACGCTTCTGGACCGCACGATGGCCGGCGAGCGCATCTACCCCGACGCGACGCCGGAGCTCATGCTCGGCAACGCCCCGGGCACGGAGTTCACGCCCCGGGAGCTCGAGGTGCTGCGCATGATGACGACCGGCGCCACGAACGCCGAGATCGGCGAGGCGCTGCACATGAGCGAGCACACAGTCAAGCGCCACATCAGCGACATGCTTGAAAAGACCGGCTACGCCAACCGGACGATCCTTGCCGTCCAGGCCCGCGTCCTCGGCTTTGTGATCGAGGGCTGAGCACGGCGCCGCCGGGGCCTCGCGATGACTTGCCTTGTTCTCCCCCTGTCATCCTGTTCTCCCTCCCTCTGCCAGACTGTTCTCTTTCCCCCTGTCATCCTGAGCGAAGCGAAGGATCTGTCGTTCGACGCACATGGTATGTCAACGTACCTCGTGCGCTTTACGACAGATCCTTCGTCGCGTTCGCTCCTCAGGATGACAGGTTTTTTGCAGCATGAGCGATACGCGCCCTGTCATCCAAACGGCTGAAGTTCTACCGAAGATATACCCGAAAGTATCATGTATTTTTACTAAAATAAGTATACACTGTATCCGAAGGAAACTGACAACCTTTACCCATTGAGAATCCAAGGAGGTTGATACGGATGAAGAAAACGAAACGTCTCGCGAGCACGTTTCTGGCACTGGTGATGGTGCTGGGAATGCTGCCCGGCGGGAGCGCGTTTGCCGCAGCGGCAGACGGACCCGCCGCCGCCAAAGCCGCGGCCAGCCATGTGACCGCCCTGAGCCTGCAGGCCAGGGCTTTGCCCTCTGAGGCCGCCGAGCCGGCCGATGAGACTGCGGCGGCCGAGAAGAGCTGCGGCTGCGCGGACTGCACCTGCGCCGACTGCCAGTGCACCGGCGGCGTGTGCACCTGCGGCGGCTGCGGCGAAACAGCCGCCCCGGCCGAAGAAACTGCGCCCGCGAAAGAGGCAGGCATAAGAGCTGCCAGCCATGTGACGGCCCTGAAGATGCAGACCGCGGCCCCGGCGGCGGAAGCTTCGGCCGAGCCGCTCGCCTGGCCCGTTCAGCCCGACACCGGCGAGCACTACCGGCCCAGCCGGGAAAAGAAGACCGACGCGGCCTATGCCGTGCTCATGGACGAGCGCGACGAGGATACCTACTGCCCCGGCTGCAAGCGCAACCACGACGACTGCAGCTGGTACTGCGACGAATGCAACTGGTGCGATGAGTGCATCTCCAACGGAGACTGCGGCATCAACCACTGCGGTGAGTGCCAGAAATGCGAGGCGGATCACTACTGCAGCTTCTGCACGGATG
>CAMNAE010000221.1 GCA_946530565.1 uncultured Oscillibacter sp. | reverse complement strand
TTAAGAAAGGAGAAGAAAAGGATGAAAAAGAAGTGGTCTGATCCTCTATATGAACGGCGGCCGCCTGGGCTTCGCCGGATGTTCTTTCGGGCACTCCCCTGTTGATGTGCCTATCATAATCGGGTAAGCTTTAAGGAAACTGAAAAAAGTTTGAAGAATTTGAAAATCGGGCGATTTTTTCGGGCAAAAAACCGTTGCCCCGTCGGCGTGGCTTGTGGTACACTGCACATATCGTTTGATTTGGACCTTTTTCATATATCATTATATCAAAGAGGTGTTGACAGTGAAGATCACGCGCATGAGCGCCATTGCCGGCGGGGGGACCGTCACGCTGGAGACGGCACCGGGCCTGAATGTGATCCCGGTCGCGGACCGTGAAGGGGCGCTTTTCTGGCGGGAGTTTCTCGAGCGCATGTTTTTCGGCGGGACAGGCCCTGCGCCCTTCACCGCCGGCCGCATCGATCTTACGAGCGGCGGCCGGGCGCTGACGCTCGCCCGCATCACACAGGAGCGCACGAAGCCGCTCGCGGCCTTTATGGCGATGGACACCGCAGATAGAACGCCGGTCGACGAGATCACCGGGGAAAACTGCGCCGAGCGGATCCTGCACCGGACGCGGGAGAGCTTTCCCGCGCTGTTTGCAGGATCGGGCGAGGGCGAAGAAGCGCGGGCAGAGGACGCGGATTCCACGGTGATGAGGAAGCTCACGCAGCTTTTGAAAGACGAGGGCGATGAGTTCCTGCCGGCGGCCGAGGCCTATTTGAGGGAGTTCGGCGTCGTCTCCTCGATCGACCGCTTCGCGCTCGAAGAGCAGCTGCGCACGCGCGCGGAGGCGATCCAAAAGGCGGAGCGCGTGAAGCCGGAGGCCGCGGCGGCGGCAGCTGCGCTGGAGGAGTCCCGTACGGCGCTTGACGACGTGTCGGCCGCGCTCGAGGGCGCGCGCAGCGGCCGTGACGAGACCGTGCGGGCGCTGCAGGAGGCCGCGGACGCCGAGGTGAAGCGCCTGGAAGAGCGGGTGCGGCATCTGAAAGAGAGCGTTGCGCACCTGCCGGAAAACGCGGTGATCGGGCGCCTTCGCGGCGACCTTGTGAACCTTGAGACGAGCCGCCGCAGCAGCGGAAAAAAGACCGCCTACGCCCGGGAACTGACGGAACGGCTCGGACAGGCGGAGACGGCCGTGAACACGAGCCCCTTTGCCGGGCAGACGCCCGAGGAGGCGCGCGCGGCCGCTCGGAAGATCCCGAAGCCGCCGCGTGTCGGGCTTTTGAAGTTCCTGCTCCCCGGCGCGATCTTGGGCGCGCTGGCCGGCTGGATCGGCGCGCAGAACGGGCTTTTGCCCCTTGCGCCCCTGCGGGGCGCCGTCTGCGGCGCGGTTTTGCTCGCGGTTTTGTTTGCGATCATTGCGCTTGCACTGTATTTTTCTGCCCGGCGCAGCTACGGCGCGCGGCTCAGGCAGTACTGCGCGTCCTGCGGGGCGGAGCGGCCCGAGGAGATATTGGAACGCGCGGGTGCGTATTGCCAGGCGCTCGATTATCTCGAGAAGCTGCACGACGAAAACGCGAAAACGGCTGCCGAGGCCGACGAACAGCTTCGGCAGCTCAAGAGCGCGGAAGTGGAGATCATCAATGAGGTCCGGCAGTACTTCCCGCAGGTCGTGACGCCGAAGGAGGCCGATGACGCCCTGCGCGGCGCGGCACAGACCCGCCGCCGCCTCACCGCGGCGCAGGAGGAGCTCGAGGGCCTGAAGGCACGCGCCGCGGCTCTGCGCGATGAGAACTATATCCCTGACGAGGAGCGCTCGCTGATGAAGACGCGTGACTCCGCCGCCGGTGCGCTGGAGTCGGCCGAGGCGCGCGCCGAAGAGCTCAGCCGTCTCTCAGACGACAGCGCCGACCGCCGGGAGGCGCGCGTGCTCAGGGAGCGGCTTACGGCGCTCTTGCGCGACGCGGAGCTGGCTGAGGAGCTGCGCGGGAGCATCGCAGACGCGGGAACACAGATCACGGGCGCGGCGCTTCACGCGGCGCTGCGCGCGCTCTGCGGCGAACAAAACGCGCAGATCACACCGGAAAAGCTGAAATCAGCGCTGAAACTGGCCGTGACCGGGACGGACGCGCCGCCCATGCTGCTCATCGATGTGCCGGCGTCTTCGGACGCGGCTGCCATCACGCGCCTGAACGCGCTTGCCAGGGGCCGGCAGCTGCTGCTCTTCACGACCGGTGAGACCGCGCCGCTGCCCGAGGGGGCCGCGCTCGCGCACATCAGGACCGAGGCCTGAGAGAACAGCTTGACTTTTTCGCGAAAGCGAATAGAATAGAGGCACTTTTAAGAAATCGGCGGGATGAGGAACACCGCCGAAGGAGGAACAGAGCAAATGGCAACGAACACTGAAAACTGCAAGCCCAGCGACTGCGCTGGCTGCTCCCAGGACTGTGCGAGCCGCAAAGCGCCCGAGTCCCTGATGAAGGAGCACAATCCGAACGCACGCATCGGCAAGGTCTACGGCGTGGTCTCCGGCAAGGGCGGCGTCGGCAAGTCCATGGTCACGAGCCAGCTCGCCGTCACCATGCGCCGCAAGGGCTATGAGGTCGGTGTTCTGGACGCGGACATCACCGGTCCCTCGATCCCGAAGGCCTTCGGCGTGCACGGCAACGCCCTTGGCACCGAGGAGGGGCTCCTGCCGATGAAGTCCCGCACGGGCATCCAGATCATGTCCACGAACCTGCTCCTGCCCAACGAGACCGACCCCGTCATCTGGCGCGGCCCCGTCATCTCGGGCGTTGTGCAGCAGTTCTGGACCGACGTCCTCTGGGATGTGGACTATCTCTTCGTCGATATGCCTCCGGGGACCGGTGACGTGTCGCTCTCCGTCTTCCAGTCCATCCCGCTCGACGGGATCGTGATCGTCGCCTCTCCGCAGGAGCTCGTCTCCATGGTCGTGGAGAAGGCCGTGAAGATGGCTGAGATGATGAACGTGCCGATCGTCGGCGTCATCGAGAACATGAGCTATCTCCTCTGTCCCGACTGCGGGCGCCGCATCGACCTCTTCGGCACCGGAAAGACGAAGGAGGCCGCCGAGCGCCACGGACTGCAGGTGCTCGCCGAAATGCCGCTCGATCCGGCGCTCGCGGCGCTGTGCGACGCGGGTGACATCGAGGCTTTCAAGGGCGACTGGCTCTCCGGCGCCGCCGCGCTGCTCGAAGCATAAAGGCACATACAGAGCCCGCGGCTCTTTTTCCCGCGGGCTCTGTACATTTTGCCAAAAATCCCGAAAGCGGCGGCTTTTTTCGCGAAAAAGAGTTGCCAAATCGTTAAAATTCCGTGATAATGGACTTGTTCCTTTTTAATAAAGATTTTGCCTTTCCGGCAGTCCATTCCACATACCCACAGACTATCTAAAA
>CAMNAE010000220.1 GCA_946530565.1 uncultured Oscillibacter sp. | reverse complement strand
CGACGAGGGACAGCTGGAACGCCTCAAAACGGCACTCAAAGCGGAAAAATATACAGGCGATGAGCATCCAGAACGCTACACGCTGGATATCCGCCCGTACTCCTATCAGCAGGAGATCCTGGATAAGCTTGATGCCGAGCGAACAGTCCGTGGCTATACACGCAATCTCGTCGTCGCCGCGACCGGCACCGGAAAAACCGTGATCTCGGCGCTGGACTATCGGCGCTTTTGCGCCGGGCATCCCGGTCAGCCCTGCCGTCTGCTGTTCGTAGCCCACCGCGAGGAGATTCTTGAGCAGAGCCTTTATACCTTCCGCGCCGTGATGAAGGACGCAAACTTCGGCGATCTGTTCGTCGGCAGCCACCGGCCGGAGAGCCTTGACCATCTGTTTATCTCCATTCAGACCTTCAACTCACAGGACTTTACCACAAAGTCAACAGCAGAGCAGTACGACTTCATCGTTGTCGACGAGTTCCACCATGCGGCTGCCCCGACCTACCAAAAGCTTCTGGCGTACTATGAGCCGAAGATCCTTCTCGGTCTGACCGCAACGCCCGAGCGCATGGACGGCAGGAGCATCCTTGGATATTTCGGCGATCGCATCGCGGCGGAGATCAGGCTTCCCGAGGCTATTGACCGCAAGCTGCTGTGTCCCTTCCAGTATTTCGGTGTCAGTGATACGGTCGACCTGAGCACACTTAGATGGACAGCCGGCGGCTATGACCGCAATGAGCTCTCCAATATCTATACGATGAGCGGGATCGTCGCAAAGCAGCGCGCCGCGCTTGTGATCAACTCAATCATGAAATACGTGACCGATATCGACACAGTCAAGGGCCTGGGCTTCTGCGTCTCGGTCGCACACGCGGAATTCATGTGTGAGTTTTTCAATGAGCATGACATTCCATCGATGTTTCTGTCAGGTTCCTCTCCGGATGAGGAACGCCGAAGGGCCAAAGAGCGCCTTGTCTCCGGCGAAGTCAGATTTATATTTGTTGTGGACATCTATAATGAGGGTGTTGATATCCCTGAAGTCAACACGGTTTTGTTTCTGCGTCCCACAGAGTCGCTGACGATCTTTTTGCAGCAGCTCGGCCGCGGGCTGCGTCTGGCCGACAACAAAGACTGTCTGACCGTTCTCGATTTCATCGGCCAGGCAAACAAGCGTTATCGCTTTGAAGAGAAATTCGCCGCGCTGCTGTCCAATACCACCCGCGGCATTACGCGCGAGATCAAAGAGGGCTTTGTCTCCGCACCCAAGGGCTGCTATATCCAGCTGGAGCGAATGGCAGCGCGCTATATACTCGACAACATCCGTGCTTCCTATGGCAATACAGCCGCTCTGGTGAACCGCGTCGCCACATTTGAAGAAGACAGCGGCCTCAAACTGACGCTTGCCCATTTTTTGGACTATTACCATCTTGACCCCAGAAGCATCTACAAATACGCGAGCTTTTCGCGGCTCTGCGCCCGTGCGGATGTGATCGACGCGTTTGAAGAGCCTCTGGAAGAGATGCTGACGAAGGCAATGGCGAAGCTGGCGGTGATCGACTCCCGCCGCTGGATCGCCTTTTTGCTGCGGCTGCTGCCGCGTCTGGACGACGTGGACTTCGCCGCGCTCTCAGATCTTGAAAAGCGCATGCTGCAGATGTTCTATGTCACCGTATGGGGCAAAGCCGCTGATGATTGGCGCAGCGACGAGGTGCTGGGCAATCTATATCAGCTCTCAGACAGCCCTGTCCTTCTTGGGGAGCTTATGGAGCTTCTCAAATACCAGTACGACCGCATCGATTTCATCGACGCGCCTGTGGATGTCGGTTTTGACTGCCCGCTGGATCTGCACTGCACCTATACGCGCGATCAGCTGCTGGTGGCACTGGATTTCCTAAGGCCATCCACCGTGCGCGAGGGAGTCAAATGGCTGCCGGATCAGAAGCTGGATGTGTTTTTTATCACGCTGAACAAGGCGGATAAAGACTATTCGCCCACCACGATGTACAACGACTATTCCATCAACGAATGGCTCTTCCACTGGCAGAGCCAGAGCACGACCACAGAGCGCTCCTTGACCGGGCAGCGCTACATCCATCACAGTGAACAGGGCAGCCGCGTCCTGCTCTTTGTGCGGGAATTCAAGAAAGATCGGATCACAGGAGACGCTGAGGCCTATACCTATCTCGGCACGGCAAGGTATGTCAAACACGAGGGCGAAAAGCCCATGAACATCACCTGGCAGCTCGACGACCCGATCCCGGCGAAGTACTTAAAGAAGACGAACAAACTGGTCGTTGGATAAAAAGTGCAGCATCCCGACTCCGCTCACGGAGCCCGGGATGCTGTTATCCTTATACTTTGTTCTTTCTCTATTAGAGAGTTGCCTTAACTCCTGCTGCATCCGGCATTTCAATCTGGATCCTCAGCTTACCGCCAAGCGCTGAGGCGATACGGCTAAGTGTGCCAACCGAAGGGTTCGCAACTCCACGTTCGATCTTAGAGAGATCTGACTGATCAATACCGGAAATCGAAGAGAGTTGTTTCTGTGACAGTCCCGCCTGCGCTCTGGCAGCTGCAACCGCCTGTGCAGATGCAGAATGAATGGTGATCGGCGCGGTATGAACGGTCTCTCCCTCTTCATAGATCGTTTCGGCTTCAATATCCAACTCGTCATTCCATACGATCCCATAGGGCCCCAAAAGCTTCCCTGTAAGGAAAAGACTACGGTCTTTCAAAGCCTCCAATTGAGGATATTTCGGAAAGAGAGCGCTCATATTATATTTTTTTACGGCTCCATCCTGAAAAGTCACCATAAGTGAAGTACCTTCCAGGAAATCAAGACGAAGCGCTTTGTGAAACATGATATCCCTCCTTCTCTGCCCGTTTATTTCAACGGAGGAAGCTTAACATACTTTTCAGTCTCCCACATTTCAAGCAGCTCTTTTTGATACTTCAGAACAAACTCCCTGACCAGCGCTTTTGCCTTCGGCGGGAACTCACCTTCCATCAATTCTCCCGTTTCGATCAGAAACGGTGCTGCAAAATCCTGCGTGACAGCGTGGATATGAGGTGGATTGTGCTCTTTGTTGCGCAGATACATCAAGATAACGATCCCATAGAAAGAGCTGATGGTCGGCATAGTTTTTTCACGGCTTTCTCTTAGATTCTATGATCATTATATGGGATATATCCCTTTTTGTCAAGAGGTATCATGAGATTCCAGAAGCCACGGTGCAGCCCCGGCGAGGCGATCCGGAGGCGGGGACGCTCCCACACTTTCGCATGCTAAAGATGATCGCGTCGCGGGGGCTTGCTATTTTCGGCGGTTTCTATTATACTACGTTATAGAACTTCTGTTCGTGTATTGAAATGCGAACGACGTAGTCTTTGAAAGAGGAGGTCCGCCTATGCATCAAGCCCTTTCCA
>CAMNAE010000219.1 GCA_946530565.1 uncultured Oscillibacter sp. | reverse complement strand
GGCGACCAGCGTATGATGGAGCATGTCTGCGGCGCCGTGACGCTGGTCTATGACGCCAATACGCTTTGAAAGAGAAACCGACGGAACGGAATCGAGAGAAAGAAGAGTTCAGAACGATGATCATACAGGAAATCCAAAGCGGCTGCTGGCTTTTCCGTCCGGCGTCTCAGCGCGGCGGAAGGGGACAGAACAGCTATCTGCTTGACGCCGGGAGCTGCGCCGTGCTGCTGGGCAGCCCGCCCGCGTCCGAGGCGGGAGAATGGGCAGACGCGATCCGCCGCCTTTTGCCCGGAAGAGAGCTGCGCTATGTCGCGCTGTTCGGAACGGCGCACGATGTGCGCGGGCTCGGCGCGCTGCAGAAGCAGTTCCCCGACCTCACCGTGATCGCGGGCAAGGCGCTGCTCTTCTCGCTGGGCGAGCTGGGGCGCATGCCGGAAAAGACGATCGAGATCCGCTCGGCCCGCAAACTGAAGCTCGGCACGAGGGAACTCGGCTTTTCCCTTCCCGCCGCGCTGCGCGAGGCGGCGTCGCTTCGCGTGACGGACGGGGAAAGCGGCCTGTGCTTCGGCGCGGACGGCTTTGCATCGGCCGCGGGGGAAGAGAAGAGCGCGGCAAAAGAAAAAGAAAACGCGCGGCGGCCTGTCGTTGCCGTCGTCCACAGCGGCAGCGATTCGATCCGCATCCTGGCCGATCGGGTCGAGCAGGGGATCCGCAGCCACGGCGAGGCCGCAGCGCCGCAGGTGCTGGATCTTGACCTCGCTCAGATGAGCCGGGACGAGGTGCTCGCCGCCCTGCCCGGTGCCGACGCGTATCTCTTCGGCACCGAGGACCGGGACGACAACGCCGAGACGGCTGTGTGGGAGATCGCCGTCGCACTGCGGCGAAAGGACGCCGCGGGCAAGCGCGCGGCGGTGTTCTACACGCAGTATGCAGGCAAACAGGCCCCGGACGCGCTGCGCGCCTATCTCGCGGCGCTGGGGATGAAGCTCGACATGCCGGACTTCTTTGTGGAGGGAAAGGCGGCCGGGCGTCATCTGAAAAACGCGGAGGACTATGGCTTCGGCATCGGCTGCTGCGTGTTGGGCATCCCCAATCCCCGCCAGCCCAAGCTGGTCAAGTGCCTCGTCTGCGGCGAGATCTTCGACGCCTCGCTCGGCGCCTGTCCGGTCTGCGGCGTGGGGCTTGAGCAGTGCCGGCCGGTGGACGAGGAGGAGATCACCTACCGCGTCGATACGGATCGGCGTTATCTCATCATCGGCGGCTGCACGGCGGCCGTTTCCGCGGCGGACGCGATCCGATCGCGCGATAAGACAGGCCGCATCACGCTCCTGTCTTCTGAAAACTATCTCCCCATCAACCGGCCGATGCTCATCAAGGAGATCGACGTCGTGGTGTCCGAGCCGGAGACGATCCAGGCTCACCCCAAAGAGTGGTATGAAGAGAGAAATCTGGACTTCCGTCTCGGCTGCACGGCGACGGCCATCCACCCGGAGACAAAGACCGTGGAGACCGCGGACGGACAGCTTTTCCCCTATGACAAGCTGATCCTTGCCACGGGAGCCGAGTGCTTTATCCCGCCGATCCGCGGCGCGGACAAGCCCGGCGTCATCGCGGTGCGGCATTTTGAAGATACGAAAGAACTGTTCCGCCGTATGGAGACAGCGAAAAACGCCGTGGTCATCGGCGGCGGCATCCTGGGGCTCGAGGCAGCGCGGGAGTTCATGCGCTCCGGCATCGCGGTCACAGTGCTGGAGGCAACGCCCCAGATCATGTGGCGCCAGATCGACGCGACCTCCGCGGCGCTGCTGCGCAAGGCCATGAAAAAGATGCACATCGACTGCTTCGAGGGCGTCAGCGTGACGGAGATCGAGGGCGAGGAAAAGCCTACCGGCGTACGCCTTTCCGACGGCCGGGTCTTCCCGGCGGACGTGGTCGTGATGTCCTGCGGCGTCAAGGCCAATACCCAGATCGCTGTCGCGGCAGGCGTAAAGGCCGACCGGGCGATCGTGGTGGACATGTTCATGCGCACGAATGTGCCGGACATCTACGCCTGCGGCGACTGCTGTTGGTATGACGGCGTGAACTATCAGCTCATGGCCGAGGCAAGCGCCCAGGGGCGCGTGGCCGGCGCCTGTGCGGCGGGCGACCCGGACGTGTATTTTGCCAACCGCCTGATCGGCATGCATGTCGAGGGCATCGGCGCGACGATGTTCGCCATCGGCGACGCCGGGAAAAACGAAAAGCTGAGCTATAAAACCGTGGAAACACAGGACGAAATACGAAACCGCCATGAGACCTACTGGTTCTCCGGCGGCGCGCTCAAGGGCGCGGTGGTCATCAACGCCGACGAGAAGATGCAGGACGTCATCTCCAGGGTCGAGACCGCCGAGCGCTATGACGACATGTTTTAAGGAGGCGCAGGAATGGATAATTTGACCGTAAAGCCCCGGGTGATCGAGCTGCCCCGGCCGGAGAAGGTGCCCTGCCCGTATGGTGAAAGCTATACGACGGACGTGCTGGTGATCGGCTGCGGCTTTGCCGGGCTCAACGCTGCCGTCTCGGCCAAGCTCGGCGGGGCGGAGGTGCTGGTCATGGACAAGCGCCGCACCGGTTATTCCGGCCTCTCCCCCTGGCCGAGCAGCTTCCGCTGGTTCGACCCGGAGCGCGGCGACAGGGAGGAGGCCTACATGGCCGCCATCCGCGAGGGCGGCGACTATGTGGCGAACCTCGCGTGGTACAAATGCTGGATCGACGAGTCAAAGGGCATTTTCGAGCGGCTGACCGACTGGGGCATCCTGGCGCAATACCCGAAAGCCTCCGAGGCGGGGGACTTCTTTGAAAAAGAGGACTTCTGGGGCTACCGCGCGACCTACGACCGGCTCGACCGCCACAAGAAGTGGATCAAGACGCTCGAGCGCTATGAGATCCCCTTTCTCGAGCACACGATGGCGGCGGATCTGCTGACGAAGGACGGAAAGGTCTGCGGCGCTGTGGCGCTGCACGTGCCGAGCGGCGCGACCGTTACCGTCCACGCAAAGGCCGTTTTGATGGCGACCGGCGGCGGCAGCTACAAGCCCACGGGCTACCCCGTCGGCAGCGATACCTTCGACGGCGAGTACATGGCCTTCCGTCTCGGCCTTCCGATCGCGGGCAAGGAGTATGAGGATTTCCACTCCACCTCCAACAACGCCCCCGGCAACGTCTTCTATGACAACCACTGGCAGTATCTGGAGAACATCTGGCTCTGCGGCGGCGATGTCAGCGAGAAAAACGCCTCGGAGTATGCCTCCAACAAGGGCAACATCATGGCGATGGGGCGCGTGCGCGGCGCGGTGTACGGCGTCGCGAAGAGCGACGGCAGCGAGATCCAGGACGTTGCCACCGCCAACTACACCCGGCGCGGCGGCAGCCAGGTCTATGAGAGCGACCCGG
>CAMNAE010000218.1 GCA_946530565.1 uncultured Oscillibacter sp. | reverse complement strand
TCAGGCTCCAAGAGCGACAAAAACGCACGCAGGTCGATACGCCCCTGTCGGTCGGCAGGCACATACGAGACAGCGCAGCCGTGTTCGTCGATCAGACGCTGCAGCGGCCGAAGCACGGAGTTGTGCTCAAGATCCGTCGCGATCACATGGGCGCCGTCGGGGATCGCGCCCAAGATTGCGATGTTCAGCGCCATCGTCGAATTGATTGTAAAAGCGACATGGTCAGGGCGCGGGCAGTGAAAGAGCCGCGCGAGCGCGCAGCGCAGGTCGTAGACCGTGCGGGATGCGTCCAGCGCGCTTCCGTGCGCGCCGCGGGCCGCGTTGCCTACAGAGCCCAGCGCCCGCAGCACTGCCTCCCCGACCTCCGGCGGCTTATGAAGGGTCGTCGCCGCGTTATCAAGATAGATCAGAGCCATAACGTCACCTCGTGGATCGCCTCATATGCACCGACATCCTTCACAGGCAGCGTCTCCCCCGGCGGGATCAGCCAGGCAAGGCCGCAGCCGGCGCTGATGCTCTGCGGCGTCGGGATGATGCGCCCGGGAAAGCCGCGCGCATGACAGCGCTCTTCAAAGGCGATCGCCTCATGCGTATCGGAAAAGGTGACGACGCAAACCTTTTGACGCGTACGCATCAGGGGCGGATCACCAGATCTGCCGTGAGCAGTTTTTCAGCAATCGCGTACATATTCGTCACGCCGCCGACCCTGAGCTTTTCACCAAGGCCATAGAAGTTGAGGCAGGTGCCGCAGGTGAGGATCTCGACCCCGGCCGCCTCAAGCGTTTTGATGTCATCAAGAGACGCGGATCCCTCAGTCGTGAGATACGCGCCCCCGTTGTAGAAGAGGATCGTATCGGGCAGGGTCTCCTGCTGCGTGAGCGAGAACAAAAAAGCCTTCATGAGCGAAGCACCGAGCGTATCGTCGCCGCTGCCCATACATTTGCTCGTGACGGCAACGACGGTCCTCTTTTTGCGTCCGGCCGCCGGCACCAGGCAGTCTTCGGGAATGTTCTCAAGCTTCGAAGCTGCGTCTCCGATCTCCATCCGTACGCGGAAATTACCTTCAGCGGTCTTTTCAGCCGACGCTTTTGCTCCGATCTCATGCGCCATGCGCAGAAGATTCTGCACGGAAAAATCATTGTCGACCAGCACTTCGACCGTATCGGCGCCCGTTAAAGCCTCGATCGCTTTTTTCGCCTTGATCACAGGGATCGGGCAGGTATCTCCGATCGCGTTGACCTGTACCATGGGAACGACCTTCTTTCCTTTTGTTTGATTGATATGATCCAAGCTCAAAGCCGTAAAAACAACAGCTCCCCGCCAATCAAACGATCGCGGGGAGCCGTTGTGGTGACCCGAAGGGGATTCGAACCCCTGGCCCACTGCTTAAAAGGCAGTTGCTCTGCCGGCTGAGCTATCGGGTCATATGCTTTTCAAATGGCTGGGACGGCTGGACTCGAACCAGCGGATGAGGGAGTCAAAGTCCCTTGCCTTACCACTTGGCGACGCCCCAGTATCATAACGACAGGGGACCGGGGCAAGCCCGATCCCCTGTGTGATCTGGGGTGGGAGATGGGACTCGAACCCACGACACCCGGAACCACAATCCGGTGCTCTAACCAACTGAGCTACACCCACCATATCGACTGCTGATCATCTGTGCGCCGCACCGAACAGAAACTGGTACGCCAGGAGGGACTCGAACCCCCGGCCTACTGCTTAGAAGGCAGTTGCTCTATCCGGCTGAGCTACTGGCGCAAATGAAAGAGGTGTGGAGCAGGTGACGAGAATCGAACTCGCATCCCCAGCTTGGAAGGCTGGTGCCCTGACCATTGTGCTACACCTGCGTAGCCCCTCCGCTGCACGAATCAGCTTGTGTATACTACCACAAAGGCGGCGGTATGTCAAGCCTTTTTATGCCCGGCAGTCCAAAAAACTTTTTGCCGATCCGGAGCAGGATCTCCCCCGCTCCGGATCGGCGTGATCTGAAGACTCTGTAAATCTCAGGCAAAGAGCGAAAGCAGCAGCGCGCGCTCGGGCGCCGCGTGCTCGGGATCGAGGACCACCCAGTTGTGCTGGGCATTCAGCTTTTCGATATACATCAGCGGCGCGCCCTGCTTCTGAGCGCGGTCGCGTACGCGGCGGGCGCAGAGGTTCAACACCTCTGCCGTACCGCTGAACATCGTGATCGGAGCAAGTCGCGTTAGATCCCCTGCCCCGGGATTCGCGCACCAGTCGCACGGAGAGAGATCTCCCCGCCAAGCGTCAAGCATCGCTGTGATCGAAACCGCACCCATGAGCTCATCGCGCCCTTCGCAGTCATGGAGCCAGGCAAGCTCTTCCCCCTTTTCCACAGGGCTCAAGTCCGTTGCGGGCGAGAGCAGCACGAGGTTCGCCGGCTGCGAAAGTCCCGCCTCCCTTGCAGCCATCGCGGTCGCAAGTGCCAAAGAGGCACCGGCGGAGTCGCCGAGAAAGACGATGTGCTCCGCCGCGTGCCCGTCAAGCATCATCCGATAGAGCGCAAGCGTCATCTCAAGCGCGTTGATGCAGTTCTGCTCAGGTGCGAGCGGATAGGCCGGGAACCAGACCTCGAGATCCGCCCGCTCGATCAGGTATGCCGCAAAATCATACTGCGCTGCTCCGGTCTCCATCACAAAGCCGCCTCCGTGCAAGTCGAGCAGGAGCCATTTCGCTCTTCCTGCCCCTTTTTCTTTCGAATAGAGCCGGAACCAGTCACGCCCGAAGAGACTGTGTTCCTCTACACCGACCCGTGCGCGGATCGACTCATCCGGAGCGCAGTCACCGCCGCGCTGCTCTGAAAGAGCGGTCTTTAAAAAGAGCTCCGTCTCCATGTGAAAGAGCCGCCTGGCTGCCTCTTTCCTCTTTTGGATCAGTTCATTTTGTGTCATAGGGTGCACGCTCCTTTAAACTTATACATATGATAGGCCAATCGTTCATTAACTGCTTAGATTATACCCCCCAAGCCCGCACCTGTCAACAAAACAGCCGGATCGATTGCCCTGATTGCTTCTGCCTCTCCGTGTTTCCGCTCTTGACGAACAGCCCGCTTCAGGGATATACTCACAGCGTTGAAAAATACTGAAAAAGTACATATGATTGAATGTTTCTTTTATTTTATTATTCATTCAAAACATGATCGATCAGGAGCCAAGAAATATGAAGATCCTTGCCTTTGAATCCTCCTGCGATGAGACCGCCGTCGCAGTCGTCGAGGACGGTCGTAAGATCCTCTCGGACGCGATCGCCTCACAGGCCTCGGAGCACGCGCTCTATGGCGGTGTCGTGCCGGAGATCGCATCCCGCCGCCATACCGAGGCGATCGCCGGCCTCACCGAAGAGGCTCTGCGCGTTGCCGGATGCACGCGCGCCGACATCGACGCCATCGCCGTCACCTACGCCCCTGGCCTCATCGGCG
>CAMNAE010000217.1 GCA_946530565.1 uncultured Oscillibacter sp. | reverse complement strand
CCGCCCTCTTCCACGGAGTAGACGAACACGCCAGTCTCCTGATCGAAGCGGTACTGCGCGGCCATCTGTGCGGTCATGGAGCCGCCGGTGATGCCGAGGTAGGGCTTGTTCGTCACATAGCCGTTGGTGATGATGTCCTGGATCATCGCGTAGACGTCGTTGATCGGGATCGCGAAGCCGATGCCCTCGATGCTGCCGCTGGAGCTCATCGCGGAGCTGGAGTACTTCGCGGAGACGATGCCCACGACCTCACCGTAGATGTTGAACATCGGGCCGCCGGAGTTGCCGGGGTTGATCGAGGCGTCGGTCTGGATCATGTTGAACGGGGTGCCGGAGACGTTGATCGCGCGGTTCGCGCTGGAGACCATACCTCCGCTCATTGAGAACGTGAGCTCGCCGAGCGGGTTGCCGATCGCGAGCACGCGGTCGCCGACGCTGAGGGTGCTGCTGTCGCCGAGCGTCACGGCCTGCAGGCCGCTGGCCTCGATCTTGATGACCGCGATGTCGTAGTCCTTGTCGCCGCCGATGTAGGTCGCGTCATAGGTCTCGCCGTTGTACAGCGTCACCTTCACGGTCTCGGCGTCCTCGACGACGTGGTAGTTCGTGACGATGTAGCCGTCGGTCGAGAGGATGAAGCCGCTGCCGGAGGCCGCGGACTCGACCGGCTGGCCGTAGAAGTTGTAGCCCGCGATGCCGGTGATGTTGATCGAGACGACGCTGTTGACGGTGGCGCGGTAGACGTCGGCGTCGCTCATGGCGGTCTTGCCGTCGACGTTCTTCACGGTCACGGCGTCGGCTGTGCGCGTGCTCACGGTGACCTGCGTTTCGCCGCTGCTGCCGGAGGAGGCAGGAGCGTTGCCGCCGTTCCGGCCGGCTGCCCAGACGGCTGCGCCGCCCGCCGCGCCGCCGAGGAGCGCGCAGCAAAGGGCCAGGGCGATCAGCTTCTTCGCGCCGCCGCGCTTGGGCTTGATCTCGGGTGAGGCGGTCTCGGCCGCGGGAGAATAGGTCGGCTCCACGGAGACGGGCTCGGGCCGCTCACTGCCGTCTTTGCGGTAGGTGTAGTGATAGAGATTGTGTTCATCGTTATACATGATCGATTTCCTCCTTACGGATGAATTCTGTTGGAATACCTGTCTTCGCTCCTTTGAGCTTGACTGAAGTATACGGGAGAAACCTTAAAAGAATCTGAAAGAAACGTTAAGATTTTATTTCGAACGGGGGAATTGTGCTTTTCAAGGCGGGCCGGGCTGTGTTATAGTAGGAGTGTAGGGAATAGGGAATAGGGATTAGGGCCGAGGGGCCGGGAACGAGGACGATACTGATGTATAGGGGGAACGACGATGCGGCTTTTGGTGGCTGACGATGAAACCACCCTTTTGAAGGGGATCAAATTCAATCTTGAAAACGAGGGCTACGAGGTCTCGACCGCGACCGACGGCGAGCAGGCGCTCGAGCTTGCCCGCAGCGAGGTCTTCGACCTCATATTGCTCGATGTGATGATGCCGAAGCTCGACGGCATGGAGGTCTGTCGGCGGATCCGGGAGTTTTCGACCGTGCCGATCATGATGCTGACCGCGAAGAGCGAGGACGCCGACAAGCTCATGGGCTTTGAGAGCGGTGCCGACGATTATCTCACCAAGCCCTTTAATATTCTGGAACTCAAGGCGCGCGTGCGGGCGCTTTTACGGCGCGCCTCGGGCACCCGGCGCGAGACGAGCGAGACGCTCACCCAGGGCCGCATCATGCTGGACCTGAGGTCCCGCATGGCTCAGATCGAGGGAAAGCCCGTGGAGCTCACGGCCAAGGAGTATGACCTTCTGGCGCTGCTCATGCAGAACCCCCGCCGGGTCTACTCGCGCGAGAGCCTGATGAACATCGTCTGGGGATACACCTACGCCGGAGACCCGCGCACGGTCGACGTGCATATCCGGCGTCTTCGCGAAAAGTTAGAGGAAAACCCGGCCAAACCGGTCTATATTCTCACCAAATGGGGAGTGGGTTACTATTTCAAGGGATAAGGATAAGATCAGCATCTTTCAAACGATCCGCTTCCGCTTCTCCCTGAGCTATATCGCGGTGATCCTGGCGGTGCTCCTGCTGATGAATACCTATCCGCTGCTCGTCTCGCAGTCGATGGTCTTTCGCTCCAAGGAGACCGCGATGATGAACAGCGTGATGATCTGCGTCAACGCGCTTGCCGGCATCGATACGCTCACCGAGGAGACGGTCGCCTCGGCGATGTCCGTTGTGCAGGAGACCGGCCTTTCGCGCATCCTCGTCACCGACGACGCAGGGCTCGTCCTCTACGATTCCCGCGAGTCCGCCCGCGCCGTCGGCCGCATGGCCGCCTACTCCGAGCTCGTGCTCGCACTCAAGGGCAAGGACGCGTTTTCAAGCGTCTACTCCAATGCGGCGTTCCAGTCGCGTGCGGCGGCTCCGGTGACCTACCGCTCGCAGACGATCGGTGCAGTCTACGCCTACGAATACGACTCCGAACAGGCGGTGCTGTTGGAGAATCTCCGCTCCACGCTCTTTCGCATTTCCGTGCTGATCGCCTGCACGGTCGCGATATTGAGCGTGCTGCTCTCGGCCATGATGACCCGCAAGATCCGGATCCTGCTCTCTGCAATCCGCTCGGTCAAAGACGGCGAGAACCTGCGTCGCGTCAACTTAAAGGGCAGCGATGAGATCACGCACATCGCCGACGCGTTCAACGCGATGGCCGACCGCCTGCAGGTGAATGAGGAGGTGCGGCGGCGCTTCGTCTCCGACGCCTCGCACGAATTAAAGACCCCGCTCGCGGCGATCCGGCTGCTCTCTGACTCGATCCTGCAGACCGAGACGATCGACCCCGCGACGACGCGGGACTTCGTCGCTGAGATCGGGCAGGAGGCCGAGCGTCTTTCACGCGTCTCCGAGGACCTTTTGCGCCTGACACGGCTCGACGCCGCGGCGCTGCCTCCGGCGGAAACGGTGGACGTGCTGCCGCTCGTGGAGCTCGTGACCGGCATGGTCTCGTACCTTGCGCATGAAAAGGAGATCGACCTCACCTACGAGGGCCAGGAGGGCTGCTTCGTCTCCGGGACGCGCGATGAGCTTACGCAGGTGCTCTACAACCTGATCGAAAACGCGGTCAAATACACGCCGGAGGGCGGAAACGTGCAGGTGCTTTTAAAGAAGGAGCCGCAGAATGTGCGGCTTCTTGTTGAAGACAGCGGTCCCGGCATTCCGGAGCAGGACTTAAAGCGCGTGTTCGAGCGCTTCTACCGGGTCGACAAGGCCCGCTCGCGTGCCCAGGGCGGCACTGGCCTCGGGCTCTCGATCGTAAAGGACACGGTCAGTCGACGCGGCGGGAGCGTCTGGTGCGAAAACCGCCGCGAGGGCGGCGCCCGCTTTACGGTCCTCTGGCCGCGACTGGAGACAGCCGAGACGGGAGGTGCGGCATGAAGAAATGTGCCTGCCTGCT
>CAMNAE010000216.1 GCA_946530565.1 uncultured Oscillibacter sp. | reverse complement strand
GTGAGATTGTAAAGAGGGAATAAGGGAGGAGGGGATGGGGAATGGGGAGTAGGGAGAAGGGACTCTTTTCCTTCCCCCAGCGGGGGAAGGTGGCATCCGCCGTCTCCCGCAAGGCGGATGACGGATGAGGGAGAAGGTTCCGTCAAGCTCTTACTTCCGTTGGTGTGCCGCACGGAAAGCTTCTCCCTCATCCGCCCAGTGTGCGCACTGGGCACCTTCCCCCGCTGGGGGAAGGATAAGGGAGCGCGGCTTTCCGGCTCTGCGCTCCACGCCATCCACCGACTATGTCAGGGGCACTGACCCATCAGGCGCTTCGCGCCAGCTTTGCCCACATCGCGCCGTCCACCGGAAGGCGCGACCCTTTCAGGGGGGCCATTGTCCGGCTCCTTGGCCCTTGGCGCTTGGCGCTTGGCCCTAATGACTAATCCCTAATCCCTTCAATCACACATTGAACCGGAAGTAGATCATATCGCCGTCCTGGACGACGTAGTCCTTGCCCTCGCTGCGCAGAAGGCCCTTTTCCTTGGCGGCCTGGACGCTGCCGCAGCGCTCGAGGTCGGCGTAGGCGAGGACCTCGGCGCGGATGAAGCCGCGCTCGATGTCGGAGTGGATCTTGCCGGCGGCCTTCGGCGCCTTCGTGCCCTTCGTGATCGTCCAGGCGCGGCACTCGTCTTTGCCGTAGGTGAGGAAGGAGATGAGCCCGAGCAGGGCATACGAGCAGCGGATGAGCCGGTCAAGGCCGGACTCTTTGACGCCGAGCTCTTCCAAAAACAGGGCCTTTTCCTCGCCCTCGAGCGCGGCGATGTCCTGCTCGAGCGCGGCGCAGATCGGGAGCACCTGCGCGCCCTCTTTTTCGGCGATCGCCTGAACGGTCTTGAAGTATTCGTTGTGCTCAAGATCCGTAAAGCCCGCCTCGTCGGTGTTCGCGGCGTAGATGACGGGCTTGAGGCTCAGAAGATCGCTCGTCGCGATCAGCGCTTTGTCCTCTTCGGAGCAGTCGTAGCTGCGGGCGCTCTTGCCGGCGTCCAGGTGCGCGGCGAGGCCCTTGAAGACCTCGACCTCTTTCAAAAACTTCTTGTCGCCCTTGGCGGCCTTCGAAGCCTTGTCGATCCGGCGCTCGACCATCTCGAGGTCGGCCAGGATCAGCTCCATGTCGATCGCCTCGATGTCGCCGGCAGGGTCGACGGGGACGTTCGTGCCGGCGTCGGCCACGACGTGCATGATGTTCTCGTCGTCGAAGCAGCGCACGACGTGCACGATCGCGTCGGTCTCGCGGATGTTCGCGAGGAACTTGTTGCCAAGGCCCGCGCCTTTGCTCGCGCCCTTGACAAGACCCGCGATGTCGACGAACTCCACGACCGCGGGGGTCTTCTTTTCGGGCTCATAGAGCTCGGCGAGCCGATCGAGGCGCTCGTCGGGCACGGCGACCATGCCGACGTTCGGGTCGATCGTGCAGAAGGGGTAGTTGGCGCTCTCTGCGCCGGCGTTCGTGATCGCGTTGAACAGGGTGCTCTTGCCCACGTTGGGCAGGCCCACGATTCCGAGTTTCATGTTGTCACAGCTCCTTAAAAGTCCATGCCGCAGCAAAAATGCGGCAAAAATGTTTCTGCGGAAGATTATAACACGCTAAAGGCCGCATCACAATAGCGTTTTCGACCGCAAAGCGCCCGCACGGGAAGATTTTTCGCGGGAAAATCACGAAAATGATTGACGCGGCGGAAAAACTGTGGTACAATCATTCGCGCTGAACAATTAAAGATGCTACTGTGGCTCAGTCGGTAGAGCAGCTGATTCGTAATCAGCAGGTCGCCAGTTCGAGTCTGGCCAGTAGCTCCAAAAAGAAAAGCCGCCGACAAGGCGGCTTTTCTTTTTGGTTTCAAAAAGTTTTTCCGGCGACCCCGTTTTTGAAAAACACGCCTCCGAACCATATAGCAGAACCCCAAAAAGGAGGCGCCAAATATGGCAGAGATACAGAGCTGCTTTCGCAGGGTCGAGAAGAAATATCTATTGAGCCCGGAGCAGTATGAGGCGATGCGCGCGGGCATGGCGGCGCATATGGTCCCCGACGCGCACCCGCGCTATTCGATCTCGAATATTTACTACGATACGCCGGACTTCGAGCTGATCCGGACGAGCCTTGAAAAACCGGTCTATAAAGAAAAGCTCCGCATGCGTTCCTACGGCGTGCCGGGCGATCAGGACAAGGCCTTCGTCGAGATCAAAAAGAAGTTTGACGGCGTCGTCTACAAGCGCCGCGTGACGCTGCCGGTGCGCGAGGCCGTGGACTGGCTCGCAGGCTGCGGCGAAGCCCGGCGCGGCCAGATCGACCGCGAGATCGAGTACGTGCTCACATACTACGGTCTTGCGCCTGCGGCCTTCATCGCCTACGACCGCGAGGCATACGCGGGAAGGGACAACGGCGAGCTGCGCATCACCTTTGATACGCGCCTTCGGGGCAGAACGAACGCGCTCGACCTGCGCGCGGGGGACTTCGGCCGGCCGATCCTGCCGGCCGATCAGATCCTCATGGAGATCAAGATCCCCGGCGCGGCGCCCATGTGGCTTGCAAGGCTTTTGTCGGAAAACGGGATCTTTTCGAGCTCGTTTTCAAAATACGGTGCGTTTTATAAACAGGAATTATACAAACAGGAATCGACGCGCGGCGGGCAGCTGCTCCTGCCTCTCGGCGCGAACAAATATACGGAGGTGCGTTCCATTGCTTAACACGATCATCAGCGGCACCGAACTCACAACGGCTGCCTTCTTCATCTGCACGGCGGTGTCCCTTGTCCTCGGCCTCGGCGTTGCGCTCATGTGCCTTTATAAAAACCGCCCGAGCCAGAGCTTCGTTCTGTGCGTCGCGATGCTGCCGGCCGTCGTGCAGCTCGTCATCATGCTCGTCAACGGCAACATCGGCGTCGGCGTCGCGGTCGCCGGCACCTTCGGCCTCGTGCGTTTCCGCTCCGCCAGCGGCACTGCGCGCGAGATCTCGGCGATCTTCCTCGCCATGGCGATCGGCCTTGCCACGGGCATGGGCTATGTCGCGCTCGCGTGCGTCTTCTTCCTCGTGATGGCGGCCTTCGCGCTGCTCCTCACCTCCGTCGGCTTCGGCGCCGGGCGCGCCGATGAGCGCGAGGTGCGCATCACGATCCCCGAAAACCTCGACTATGACGGGCTCTTCGACGATCTCTTCAAAAAGTTCACGCGCTCCTTTGAGCTCGAGCGCGTCAAGACGACGAACATGGGCACGCTCTATGAGCTCAGATACCGCGTGGTCATGAAGGACGCGACGCGCAGCCGGGACTTCCTCGACGCGCTGCGCGAGCGGAACGGGAACCTGACGATCGCCCTCGGAAAGCCGGTCATGAAGGAGGCGCTTTGATATGCGCGCCCGGAAGGGCTGTGCGCTTTTCGCGGCGCTGCTTGCGCTCTGCCTCGCGCTCACGGGCTGCGCCGATACAGGCGGGGGGGGCGCC
>CAMNAE010000215.1 GCA_946530565.1 uncultured Oscillibacter sp. | reverse complement strand
ATGTCCTGGTGTTCTATCAGTATAGGCACGAGCGGGACAGGCTCCTGGAACGATACCCCGAGGCCGTAGACATTAAAGCGGATGGAGCAATCAGCAGGTGGAAGGAGGGCAAGATCCGGATCCTACTCGCGCACCCAGCGAGCGCAGGACACGGCCTGAACCTCCAAAGCGGCGGGCGCATATCGGTATGGTATACGCTGCCTACGAGCCTCGAGCTCTATCAGCAGGCGTGCAAGAGGCTGCACAGACAAGGGCAGACCAGACAGGTGCTGAACTATGTGCTAACGGCTAAAGGCACCTACGACGAGGTCGTATATTTTCAGATCCTCCAGAAAAAAGAGGAGACCCAGAACGCGGTTCTCGCCGCATTGAAAGCGAGGTTAAAAGACTATGAGTGATATATTTTACTACAACGAGGACACGGACGAGATGCTGGAGATCCTCGATCTGTTCAAAGAGGAGGGGTTTGATGAGTAGAGTTACGGAGCTATTATCGGACTTCGCCATGTGGGACGACATGGCAAAGCGAAAACGAAAAGAGCTGGAGCGCCTACGGGATCGGAGGACTTCTGTGCACGTGACCTACTCGGAGGCGCCGGGCGGGACGCCGGAGACGATGGAGGAATACATCGCAAAGCGCAGCGAGCTGGAGGAAGACCTGGAAGAGATCAAAGAACACAGATATGCAGCCTTCTCTCAGATCATGCGCCTGGCCTTTCGACTGGACAGCCAGAAGCAAATAGACATCATCTACCGAAGGGACATCCACCGCGACAGCTGGCGAAAGGTATGCCGCGACCTGGACATCAAACGATCATCCGCCACCGACCTGCACGCGCGCGCTGTGCGAGCGATGGAGGCGATAGACGAGAGGAGTGACACACAATGAGAGAGCGATGGAAGCAGATCGCAGGCTTTGAAGGTTACGAGGTTTCGACTCGAGGCCGGGTGCGGAGTTATAAAAGACGGCGCCCTGTAATTCTAAAAGCGGCGGAGCATAGGAGCGGGCACCAGTATGTAACGCTTGTAAAAGAGGGCCGAGCACAGCACGCGCCAATACACAGGCTTGTGTATGGAGCTTTTGTCGGCGAGCTTCAGCCTGGGACCGACATCCATCACCGTGACGGCAACCCAGCAAACAACGAGCCGTCCAACCTTGAAGCCGTAGCCCATGGCGCACACATGAGCCGGCACGTAGCCGATCGTGAAAAAGGCACCGTCGACGACCGCAGCCGAGCTGTGGCGCAGTACACAAAAGCAGGGGATCTTGTGGATGTATATCCATCTATGACACGCGCTGCGGAGGAAACGGGATCGCAGATCTCCGGCGTAAGCAATGTGTGCTTGGGTAAAAGAAAAAGCCACAACGGTTTTATCTGGAAGCTCGTAGAGGGTTGACACGTACATGAAAAGTGATAATATTGTAGTATCAATAAGTGTGAGGAGCCGAGACCCGGCTCCTTTTGTATTATGAAAAAAGCAGACCCATACTACAAAACAAAAAAGTGGGGGCGCTTAAAACGCGCGGCAATGCGACGCGACGGGTATCAATGCCAGTATGCCAAGCGCTATGGCAAGAATAAACCGGCGGAGGCAGTGCATCACATATTCCCACGGGAGGAATACCCAGAATACCAGGACAAGCTCTGGAATCTGATCTGCCTAAGTTTCGACGCGCACAACAAAATGCACGA
This sequence comes from uncultured Oscillibacter sp., assembly GCA_946530565.1. Lineage (GTDB taxonomy): Bacteria > Bacillota > Clostridia > Oscillospirales > Oscillospiraceae > Oscillibacter. The sequence goes on along the minus strand of CAMNAE010000215.1, from coordinate 1,873 downwards.
CAGAAACACAGGACGCCTTACAGCAGAGGGCGAAGAGCTTAGGCTGCGAACAGCCAGGAGGGAGCGCATTGAGTACAAACGCTGAACAGAAAAGCGGCTGGCCCAAGGATCGCGGAGTCTTCCGCTGCCTTGTAGACGACAAGCCCATGATACTAACGCACCACTACTGCGAGCTTAACAACCGGCACTGGTGGAGCACCACCGACGGACACGACGTCGTCGGATGCAAGATCGAATGGATCGAGAAGATTCAAATCGTGTAAACATTTATGTTTTCATGTGAAACAAAAAATTTTATCCCCCCCCTCAGTGAAAAAATATTTAACCTTTGCGGGGACCGGCGAGGGGTAAGGGTTTATACATTCGGGTGATTTTAAGGTAAAAGGGGTAAAACTCGGGACTAAAACGCGCTATCAGGTATAAGTCTGGCGCGTTTTGTTTGATAAGGGACGAAAATGGCCACAAAAGGGACATGGAGAAAAAGAATAAAAGCGGCCTGTGAGGAGGCCGGGACATACGAGCCCTTCTTCGATCTGGCCATCGACCAGCTCGCCGGCATCATGGAGGCAAGGGACGCCGCCGAGAAGCAATACAAGGCCACAGGCAAAAAGCCGGTGATCCAGCACACCAACAAAGGCGGAGCAACTAACCTGGCCAAAAACCCGATGCTGGTCATTATGAACGAGTGCAATCAGCAGGCGCTGGCGTATTGGAAAGAGCTCGGCCTGACGAGTAAAGCATACAGCCAGATGCAAAAGAACGGGCTCGAGGGTAAAAAAGAGGCGACCCTCAGCGACTTGCTGTCTAAAATTGGGATATAACCGAAGAGGTAACGAGAATGAGACGAGGAACAACACCGACACACACATTCACGACGGACATCGACCTGACCAAGGCCGAGGTCATATACCTGACTTATGAACAGGCGGATTGCATTAAGCTCACAAGGGACATCGACAGCATGACAGTCGAAGAGGATAAGGTGGTAGTCACGCTGACGCAGGAGGAAACCTTAGCTTTCACGGCACCGGATCGGGTACACATACAGATCCGTGCGAGGTTTCCCGGCGAGACTGCGATCGCGAGCAATATAATCGAGACCTCAGTCGAGAAGGTATTGAAGGACGGAGTGATTTAAATGGCGGAATGGGCAGCAACTTTCAAGGCGGGCTTCAAAGAGTCGGAGCCTATGAAGATGTCGTTTACCGAAGATGCCCCCATGCGCATGCGGTTCGAACAGACGCACTTTGTGCACACGGACGACTTTAACGAACTATACAACAAGCCGAAGATCAACAGGATAACAGTAGAGGGCGAAAAGACCGGCGCTGATTACAATCTACAGGACAAAATGTCAGAAGTTACGGCACAAGAGATAGACGAAATTATTTACGGATAGGAGTGGGAAACATGAGTGATAAATTTGTAAGCGCCACAGGCCTGGCGTATTTTTATAATCGCCTGAAAACGGTTTTCGCAACCAAGGGAGAAGTCGGGGACAAGAATGTAATCGAGACCGTCGAGGTGAACGGAGCTGCTCTTACACCTGACGCGCAGAAGGCGGTCGACATCATAGTGCCGACAAAGACCTCTGATCTGAATAACGATAGTGATTTTCAGAACGCGACGCAGGTGCAGGCACTTATCGACAGCACAGTAACACGCGCGTACAAATACAAAGGGAGTGTCGCAACCTATGCTGACCTGCCATCAAGCGGCCAGACAGTCGGCGATGTTTACGATGTGCAGGACACCGGCATGAACTACGCCTGGAACGGAACGGCATGGGATTCACTTGGCCAGTTAGTAGACACATCGCTACTGTGGGCCAAAAGCGAATTAGTGGCTATGACAACGGCAGAGATAGACGCGC
>CAMNAE010000214.1 GCA_946530565.1 uncultured Oscillibacter sp. | reverse complement strand
CCGGCCCTGGAAAGCGCCGCGATCCAGCGCGCGCAGGAGACCTCGGTCGGCATATCGACGCCGGCTTCCTCGATGCACCAGCTTAGAAACGCCGCGCACCAGTCGCCGTAGGGCACGCCGAAGCGCGCGCCGTAGATCGTATAGCCCTTTTTCGTCATGCCGTCCGGCGCGACCTCATAGTTCTTTTCGCTCTCGGTGTAGCCCTCCGGGGCATGGAAGGGCACCGGCCTCATAACATTCGCCGCGGCCGCGTCCCCAATGCAACACTATATCTGTAAGCATTCATTAAAATGCAGTTTCCCGAAAACGTTTCAATTCCGCCCGCAGGCAGCCGGAGCGTCCCGCAGGCGGAAATTGAAATCGTCATATTCCGTTTTCTTGAAGCCAGTATAACAGCTTAATAATCAAATATACAGTCAATTTTTGAAGCTTTTCAGCGCTGATCAGCTCGAGTTTCCGTCCGTTTTTGTGCGCCGTTCCGCCATGTGTCGTTTTCTGCTCGAAATTCCATAATCGCTTCATTTATTTGAAGCTTTCATTTTACAAAAAAAACACTCCCGGGAACGATCCCGAGAGTGTGCGAATACAGGTAATAGGTCTTAAAAGAAATTACTGCGCGCCCCTTGCGGCCATCACAGCATCCGCGCGGCGCAGGGTCTTTCGCATGAAGATCACGCACAGAACCGTCGCCATGAGCTCGGCCGCCGGGAAGGCGAGCCACACGAGCTCAAGCCGCCCGGTCAGGGAGAGCAGGAACGCGACCGGCAGAAGCACGAGGAGCTGGCGGCAGACCGAGACGATCAGCGAGTGCATCGGGTTGCCGATCGCCTGGAAGACGGACATCGCGATGATGTTGTAGCTCGCGAGCAGGAAGTGCGTGGCGATGACGCGCAGCGCGACGGTGCCGATCGAGAGCATCTCCTCAGAGGGCGAGAAGAAGCCGAGCAGCACCTGCGGCACGAGCTCAAAGAGCAGCGTGCCGATCAGCATGATGCAGAAGGCCGCGCCGGTCGCGAGGCGGATCGCCTGACGCATCCGGTCGGGCCGCGCCGCGCCGTAGTTGTAGGAGACGATCGGCACCATGCCGTTGTTCATGCCGAAGATCGGCATGAAGATAAAGCTCTGGAGCTTGAAATACGCGCCGAAGACCGCGGTCGCCGCCTCGGTGAAGGAGATCAGGATCCGGTTCATCGTAAAGGTCATGACCGAGCCGATCGACATCATGAGCGTAGAGGGGATCGCCACGCGGTAGATCTCGCGCACGGTCGCGCCGTGCGGGCGGATCCAGCTCGGCCGGATGTGGATGTCGCGGTTGATCGTCAGGTTCATGATGAGCGCCATTGTCGCCGCGACGATCTGGCCCATGACCGTCGCCACCGCGGCGCCGGCGACCTCGAGCCGCGGGAAGCCGAAGAGACCGAAGATCATGATCGGGTCGAAGATGATGTTGATGATCGCGCCCGTGAGCTGCGTGATCATCGCGTTGAAGGTGCGCCCCGTCGACTGCAGCAGCCGCTCGAAGCAGAACTGCATGAAGATGCCGAAGGAGAGCCCCAGGCAAATGCGCGTATAGTCGCAGCCGTAGGTGACGATCTGCTCGTTCGCGGTCATCACGCGGAAGAAGGGCCGCGAGAGCAGCAGGCCGATCGCCGCGAAGACGAGCGCGTTGACGATGAAGAGGAAGATGCCGGTGTTCGCCGCGCGGTCAGCCTGATCCTGTTTCTTTTCGCCGAGCGAGCGGGACAGCAGCGCGTTCATGCCGACGCCGACACCGCCGCCGAGCGCAATCATGAGGCTCTGGAGCGGGAAGGCGAGGGAGACGGCGTTGAGCGCGTCCTGGCTGATGCGGGCGACGAAGATGCTGTCGACGACGTTGTAGAGCGCCTGAAAGAGCATCGAGACCATCATCGGCACGGCCATGGAGGCCAGCAGCGGGCCCACGGGCATCGTGCCCATTTTGTTCTCGACGGGCGCTTTCGTCGTGTTTGCCATGCCTTTCTCCATCAGCGTTTGAGCTCGCCGGTCGCGAGCGCGGTCAGGTAGGCGTTCAGGAAGCCGTCGAGGTCGCCGTCCATGACGGCATTGATGTTGCTCGTCTCATATCCGGTGCGGGTGTCCTTGACCATCTGGTAGGGCATGAAGACATAGGAGCGGATCTGGCTGCCCCATTCGATCTTCATCTGCACGCCCTTGATGTCCGAGACCTTCTCGGCGTGCTGCTGCTCCTTGAGCTCCAGGAGCTTGGCGCGCAGCATCTTCATGCAGTTGTCCTTGTTCTGGAACTGGCTGCGCTCCTGCTGCGAGGAGACGACGATGCCGGTCGGCTTATGGATGAGGCGCACGGCCGAGGACGTCTTGTTGATGTGCTGGCCGCCGGCGCCGGAGGAGCGGAAGACCTGCATCTCGATGTCCTCGTCGCGGATCTCAATCTCGTTGTCTGCCTCCATCTCGGGCATGACCTCGATCGCGGCAAAGGACGTCTGCCGCCGGGCGTTCGCGTCGAAGGGGGACACGCGCACGAGCCGGTGCACGCCGTTCTCGCTCTTTAAAAGGCCGTAGGCGTTCTCACCCTCGATCGCGATCGCCGCGGATTTGATGCCGGCCTCGTCGCCGTCTTCATAGTCGAGGATCTTGTAAGTAAAGCCGTGGCGCTCTGCCCAGCGGGTGTACATGCGGTAGAGCATCTGCGCCCAGTCCTGCGCCTCGGTGCCGCCGGCGCCGGAGTGGAACTGCAAAATGCAGTTGTTCGCGTCGTACTCGCCCGAGAGCAGCGTCGTCATGCGCAGCTCCTCCACCTTCTCGGAGAGCTGCTCATAGTCCGTCTTGACCTCGGCGAGGATGTCCGGGTCGTCCTCCTCCTGGCCCATGTCGCAAAGGACCGTCAGGTCCTCCCACTGGGAGACGAGCTTTTCGTGGTGCGCGATCTTGTTCTCAAGCTGCCGCAGGCGCTTTTGCACCTTCTGCGAGCGCTCAAGGTCGTTCCAGAAGCCCTCCTGCTCGGTCTCGGCGTTCAGCCGCGCGGTTTCCTGCCGCGCCGCGTCGAGGTCCAGCGCCGCCGCGAGCTTCGTGAGCTCCGGCTCCAGCTCCCGCAGCTTCTGCCGATAGCTGTCGTATTCAATGAGAGCCATAGTATCCCTCCATCAAAAAAATTCTTTCAAAACAATTTATTATACAGAAGCCAAACTTCTTTGTAAAGTCAGGAAGCGCCGTAAATCTGCACAAATCAGCTTTTTTCGGCCTCCTCAGCTGTCAAAGGGGCCGCAGCCCCTCTGGTTTCCCGCCCGCAGCGCTCGGCTGAGCGGAGTGCAAACCCACTCCACACAGAACACCGGTTCTGTGTGGAAATAAAAAAACCGCCTCCCTGTTGGGAGACGGCCAGATGTTGGCGTTACCTATTTTGCCGGGCCGTTACCAGCCAAGTATCGTCGGCAGAAGTGAGCTTAACTACCGTGTTCGGAATGGGAACGGGTGGACCCTCACTCTAATAAACACCAACTTCGTCGAAGCAAAGTCCGCTCAAACAGGCTTCACTTCTATATGAAAAGCAGCTCATTTGAGGAAAAATGGTGACCC
>CAMNAE010000213.1 GCA_946530565.1 uncultured Oscillibacter sp. | reverse complement strand
TCCAATAAAACGCTTGAATTTCAAGCGTTTTAAGCGCAGCGATGCTGCGCTGCGCGAGGCGGCTGCCTCGCGCGAAATCAGTATGGCACGGCTTCTTCAAGGCGCCTCGGCGCCTTTGCCTGTGAGCAAAAAAGCTCACAGGCAATCAAACGATTTTAAATCGTTTGATTGAAGATTAGTATTATTCCAAACAGGACGGGCGGACGGCGGAGCGGCCGACGCCGCGGAACATTCTCTGCCATAAGCTGCTCTCCCGAAACGGGGAGGACGGCGATACACAAATCGGACAGGCGCCGGGGAACGAGAAAGGTTCTCCGCATGCGCTCCGCACTGGCACGCGGGCTGAAATGCCCGCGGCGACCAGGCTCTCCCGAGGCGAAGGGGGAGCGGCGGACGTGTGCCGGCGGAAGCGTGCGTGCGGCGAAAAGGGCATGCTTCGTTCGGGCGAAGGCATGGGAAAACGCCTTCTCAGAGCCCCTGTCACGAGGCGGGTATCGCCGGCCTCGCGGCGGCTGAAATGCCGTCAGCATGGAGGAAAGGAGGAAAACGCATGAGCTATCTGGACCATTTAAAAGAGGAAGCCAATACCGCTTACACACTCAACGGCGCCAAAGCCCACGCAGGCACAGGTGATGCCTGCCTGGATTATTTCGCCGTCGCCGGCGGCATGCGCTATCGCAGCCGCTGCGAGCAGATCCGTCTGTTTGAACGGGCCTATATTGAAACGCCGGAGCTTGCCATGAAGCTGCTCTTCCACCTGCGGGACATCCGCGGCGGAATGGGGGAGCGGATGCTCTTTCGCACGCTGATACGCCACGTTGCGAAGACCTGGCCGGATTCCGCCCGTAAAAATGTGCCGTACGTCGCCGAGTTCGGCCGCTGGGACGACCTTCTGTGCCTGATGGGCACTCCCGCCGAGGAGCAGGCGGTCGCGTGCATCCGGGCACAGCTTGAAGAAGACCTCGCCGCGCTCCGCCGCCGCGAGGCGGGGGAGGACGACGCGCACATCTCCCTGCTTGCAAAATGGCTGCCCTCTGACAACACATCCAGTCCGCGCACGAGGAAAACGGCCAAACGGCTGATCGCCGCGCTCGGGATGGAGCAGAGGGATTACCGCCGAAGCCTCACGGCGCTGCGGGCACGCATCGGCCTTGCCGAGCGGACGCTGAGCGCGCAGAGGCCGGAAAAAATCAACTATGAGGCGGTCCCCGCGCAGGCCATGCTCAAGTACCGCGCCGCCTTCGAGCGGAAGGATCGGGAGCGCTTCAGGGCGTATCTCGAGGACGTGAAGGCCGGCAGGCGGGATCTCCACGCCGGGACCCTGTTTCCCTATGAGGTCCTCAGACCGTTCTTCAGGGGCGGGTACTGCGTCTTAAAAGATGTGGAAGGAGAAGCTCTGCTCGAGCAGCTCTGGAAGTGTCTGCCGGGCTCGGTCGAAAACGCCAACGCGATCAGCGTGGTGGACACCTCGGGCTCCATGTACTGGAGCTGCGGGAACTCACTCAAACCGGCTCTGTTCTCACAGGCGCTTGGCATCTACTGCGCCGAGCGCTGCACGGGCCTCTTCCACAACACGCTCATCACCTTTGAGAGCACGCCGCATCTCGTGACGATCCGCGGCAGGAGCCTTTCCGACAAGCTGAGATACATCGAGACGCTGCCCTGGGGCGGCAGCACGAACCTTGAGGCGGTGTTCGACCTGATATTGAACGCGGCCGTAAAAGGCGGCGTCGACCAGGAGGAGCTGCCGCAGGTGATCTATATCTTCTCGGATATGGAGTTCAACTGTGCGACGTACTATGCCGACAGGACCGTGTACGAAAGCGCGCGTGCGCGCTTTGAGGCGCATGGCTACTGCATGCCGGCAGTCGTATTCCAGAATGTTGCAAGCTGGCAGATGCAGACGCCCGTGACCGCGCACACCCGCGGAACGGCGCTCGCAAGCGGCGCTTCCACCCAAACCATGAAGCATGACTTCGACGGCAACGTGACCCCGCTGTCGCACATGCTCCGCGTGCTCGGCAGCGAGCGTTACGCCATGATCCACGCGTGATGCGTGATGGAAGTACGATGAAACGAACAAAACGAAGACCCTGTCGGCGTTCGACAGGGTCTTAAATTTATGTTCATGCGCGGGAGACGCTGCGAAGGCGCACAGACCGATCGCCGGGCGTCTTTCCTGACACTGTGCTCAGGTACAGAACTGCCGCCAGGACTGCACGCGCTCCCGCATGGCGGCGGTGTCGAGCACGCCCAGGGCGAAGCCCTTGCGCACGAGCGCCTCGGGTACGAATTCGTCGTATTTTTCAAAGACGGGGACCTCTTTGGGATAGACGAGCTCCAGCGGGTCTAATTCACGCTCCGCCTCCTCGCTGACGATCCGGTAGAATTCTTCATCTGAGACCTGCATCGTGAACTGCATATAATACGGCCGCGAGGACTCCAGCCCCTTGAGACCGAGCCTGGGGGCACAGATGCGCTTTAAAAAGCGCTCGAGCGCCAAAAAGGCGTAGGTCCCAAGCCATGGAAAGAGCGCCCACATCCGGCCGCCCAGGTGCACGAGCGGCTTTTCACCCATGCCGGAGCTTGCGAAGGTGCCGCGGGCCTCGGCGAGCCGCGCGGCGGCGTGCGGCATCAGGTAGGGGTAGACGGCGTCCTCGGCGAGCACGCGCCGCATGCGCTCTAAAATATGCGTGTGGATGTCGCCCGGCACGTCGCCGAAGTAGGCGGGGATGTTCCCCTTGACGAGCGTGCAGAAGACCTCACGGCGCTTGTGATCGACCTCCTCGACGACCCAGACGCGCCCGGCGATCGCGATCTTGTCACCGACCGGGGGCGGCTTGACGATCGTGCCGAGCTGTTCGGACCCGGCGCGCACGGTGTATTCGATGTTCTCCTGAAAGACCGCGTAGAACTTGTAGCTGTTCACGACCCGCTCGCCGGCAAGGCCGGGAACGAGTCCGCCTGCTTCCGTGCGGGAAATATGGTCGATCGAAAGGAGATGCGTCAAAAGAAGCCGGTAATCCTCCTGCGTGACGCGGCGGAACGCGCTCAGGGTGAGCACGCGTGAGGCGAGCTCGCCCGGGGTCATCTCGCCGTGGGAGGCGAGCGTGCTCATCGTCTGGTGATAGAGCAGGCTGTAGGGCAGGCGATCCATGCGCGGCGGCTCGACGAAGCGCTCCTCGAGATAGAGCTGCACGAGTGCGATGCCCTGGATCAGGTACCAGGGGATGCTGTCGGGCAGCATCGCGCGAGCCTCCTGATGCTCCTCGCGCATGACGAACCACATCTCGGCCGGGGCGCCGCGGCGCCCGGTGCGGCCAAGGCGCTGCAGGAAGCCGGAGACCGTAAACGGCGCGTCGATCTGAAAGGCGCGCTCGAGCCGCCCGATGTCGATGCCGAGCTCGAGCGTCGCGGTCGCGCAGATGCTGATGCGCGAGTCGTCGTCCTTCATCTCGGCCTCGGCGCTCTCGCGGTACGCACTTGAGAGGTTGCCGTGGTGGATCAGAAAGCGGTCGGGCTCATGCTTGACCTCGCAGTACTGGCGCAGGTGCTGGCACACGGACTCGCACTCCTCGCGT
>CAMNAE010000212.1 GCA_946530565.1 uncultured Oscillibacter sp. | reverse complement strand
TGGGGCAGATCATCACACTTTACCACGGCTCTGAGCGGATCGTGGAAGTGCCGGAATTCGGAAAGGGCAGGGAGCATAACGACTTCGGGCTCGGCTTTTACTGCACGCAAAGCGAGTCGCTTGCCAAAGAGTGGGCGGTCTCAGCACTGCGGAGCGGCTATGCCAATCGCTACACGCTCGATCTGGAATATATGAAGATCCTGCGTCTCAACAGCCCGGACTACAGCATTTTAAACTGGATCGCGGTTCTGGTCGAACATCGCCTCTTCAACATCAAAACGCCGGTAGCACGTCGGGCACGGCGCTATCTCAGCGACCATTTCAGCGTGAACGTCAACGCCTTTGACGTGGTCACCGGCTACCGTGCCGACGATTCTTCTTTTGATTATGCCGAGGCATTTTTGAATAACGGGATCTCCGTAGAACAACTGGCCCGTGCGATGCAGCTCGGGAAACTCGGTGAGCAGATCGTGATCAAATCGAAATACGCGTTTGCGAATCTTCGCTTTCAGGGTTATGCGCTCGCTCCTCTGGAGACGTATTATCCCCTGCGAAAGGAAAGAAACGAGGCCGCAAACCGGCAGTATCTTGAAATACTTGACGAGGCGGACGACGGGCTGTATATCCAGGACATCATGCGAGGAGAGATTGGAAATGAAGATCCGCGCATACCCGGAAATGTATCTGAATCATGCACAGGCGGCCTTGGGTGATGCGTTCGATTACGCCGTCAACACCTGCGGCCTTTCCGGTGAGGACTTTGCGAACATGTTGGCCAACGGCTCTGTCGGGCAGCGCATAGAAACCGGCGATCCCGCCTGCGTCGCCGGAAAGAGCGGCATTGAGCTTGCCGGAGATGTGATCCATGAGGCGACCGGAAAAACTCAGTTTCCGCCTCCGCATGAACGCATGGAGCGCTCGAGGGAATATTGGATCGGCTGGGCCGCGGCATACTATCAATGGTTTTCCAACCGCAGATTCAGCGAGCTTCTGCAGGCGCTCCCCTATCAGGATATGGAGCGGCTCTATCCGACCCTGCATGAAGCGGATCTGTCCAAATTTGTTGAGATCGCGGATCGGAGGGTGCGGGAAGTCTTTCATGAAACCAATCTCAAGCGTATCCGCACGCTGGTCGGCTGCACGCAGGCTGAGCTTGCCGAGCGCTCGGGCGTCGGGCTCCGATCGATCCAGATGTATGAACAGCGGCAAAAAGAGATCAACAAGGCAGGCGCGGAAACCGTGTATCGCCTTGCAAGATCGCTTGGCTGCAGCGTCGAGGATCTGCTCGAGAAATAGCGTGATGCCCCGGCTCAGAGCATGAAGATATTCTTTTCTCAGGAGGCAATCATGGACCATACTGAAACCCTTACCGCGATCGACGTCAACGGCGTGACGCTGCATTACGCGGTTTATGGCGAGGGGCGGCCGATCGTGCTCGTCCACGGCAACGGCGAGGATCACCATCTCTTTGATACCGAGATCCGTCAGCTCGCCGCGGCGGGCTTCCGGGTCTATGCGCCGGACTCCCGCGGGCACGGCGCAAACGAGCGGCTTTCGGAATACCACTACGCCGACATGGCCGAGGACATGGCGCAGTTCATCGCGGCGCTGGGGCTTGAAAAGCCCGCCTTTTACGGCCACAGCGACGGCGGGATCATCGGGCTCCTGCTCGCGATCGCACACCCGGGCCTTTTGGGCGCGCTGGCCGTAAGCGGCGCGAACCTCACGCCCGATGGGCTGGATGCGGCATTCGTCGCGGAGTGCCGGGAGGCAAACGAGAAAAAGCCGCACCCGCTTTTAAAGCTGATGCTGACCGAGCCGCACATCGACCCGGAGGCCCTGCGCACGATCGATATCCCCGTGCTCGTGACCGCCGGGGAGCACGACATCATCCTGCGCGAGGAGACCGAGCGCATCGTCGCGGCGCTCCCGAATGTGACAAGCAGGATCTTCGAGGGCGAGGACCACGGCAGCTACATCGCGGGCAGCGAAAAAATGGGCGAGGCGCTGATCGCGTTCTTTTCAGACGCACTGCCGCGCTGAGCCAGCCTGAAAAGAAGGCAAATAAGAGCTTTGCAGCGCGTGAAGGCCGGTCGTCGGCAGCGCACAAAAACAAAGCCCTGCCCCGAAGCGGGGCGGGGGAAAGGGGGAACACCTGTGTTTGGCACATCGCCGCAGGAGCGGAGGCTCAAAGAACTGGTCGAGGCCTTCAAAGCCGATTCCGGGGAATACCGGAACATCGAAACGCCGCGGGATACGGAGGGGCGCCGGCGGATCCTGCGCTCCCTTATGAACATACGGCCGCCGCGATCCATGGATGCGGAGACGCTGCGTCTGCAGGACGAATACCTGAAGGAGCGCGCGCGGGAACGGGGCATCGTGACGCCGGGCGAGATCCCGGAGATCCGTCCCGGTATCTCGATCTGGCAGGGCGATATCACCCGCCTTGCCGTCGACGCGATCGTCAACGCGGCCAATTCGCAGATGCTCGGCTGCTTCATCCCGATGCACAGCTGCATCGACAACTGCATCCACACCTACGCGGGCGTGCAGCTGCGCATGGCCTGCGCTTCTGAGATGCGCCGCCTGCGCGAGCGCTTCGGGCCGGACTATGAGCAGCCGACCGCCGTGCCGATGCTGACGGACGCATTCAATCTCCCGGCAAAAAAGGTCGTGCACATCGTAGGGCCGATCGTCGACGGGCCGCTCACGCCGGCACATGAGCGGGACCTTGCAGCTTGCTATTTCAATACGCTGGAGCTCTGCCGCGAGCACGGACTCAGAACGCTCGCTTTCTGCGGCATCTCCACGGGCGTTTTCCATTTCCCGCCTGAGCGGGCCGCCCAGATCGCGGTGCAGACCGTGCAGAGCTGGCTCCGGGAGCACCCGGGCGCGATGGACCGCGTGATCTTCAACGTTTTTAAAAGTGAGGCGAAACGATTCTATGAAGAATCCCTTTGCAGCAAAGCCGAACGGCTATCTTGAGACGATCAAAAAGGACGTCGCGGCGGTGCGGCAGTTCGACGGCGGCACGTCGCAGGGCCTCGGCTCGCGCGATGAGCAGCTCTCGCGCTTAAAAAAGGAGCTCGCCTCAGCCGACGCGGTCGTGATCGGCGCCGGGGCGGGGCTCTCGACCGCTGCGGGCTTCATCTACAGCGGTGCGCGCTTTGAGAGGTTCTTTTCGGATCTCAAGCGGGAATTCGGCATCAGCGACATGTATACCGGCGGCTTTTATCCCTTCCCGGATGAGGAGACCTACTGGGCCTTCTGGAGCCGGAACATCTATTTCAACCGCTATGTGCCCGCGCCGAAGCCGGTCTACGAGACCCTGCTCGCGCTCGTGAAGGACCGGGACTATTTCGTGATCACGACGAACGTCGATCACCTCTTCCAGAGAGCCGGCTTCGACAAAACGCGCCTTTTCTACACGCAGGGCGACTACGGACTCTTCCAGGCGATGGCGCCGAAAAGACAGGTCACCTGGGACAACGAGGCCTGGGACATGCAGGCGATGGAGGCGCAGGGCTTCGAGCGCGGCGCGAACGGCGTCTTCGACCTCCCGGCCTCCGGCAGCGTCGCGCCGCGCATCCCCT
>CAMNAE010000211.1 GCA_946530565.1 uncultured Oscillibacter sp. | reverse complement strand
ATCGCGTGCGCCGCGGCGTCGGAGGCCTCGGGGGAGTGCGCGAGCGCCGCGTGGAGCTTGCCGATCCCCTGCTCGATCACGCCGATATTGAGTGTCTGGCCGATCACTCCGGTCGATGAGACGAGGACATCGGAAGCGTCGCAGCCGATCACGCCTGCCGCCGCGGCACACATGCGCTCGGCGTTCTCCTCGCCCTGCGGCGCGCAGGCGTTGGCGTTGCCGGAGTTCGCGATGATCGCGCGGGCACGTCCGGATTTCAGATGTTCAAGATCCACATGGATCGGCGCGGCCTTGACCTTGTTCTTCGTAAAGACCGCGGCTGCCGCGCAGTCCCGGTCGGAGACGATCAGCGCAACGTCACGCTTCCAGTTCGCGTGGGTCTTTACACCCACATGGATGCCGGCGGCCTGAAAGCCCTCGGCGGCACAGACGCCGCCTTCAATATATTTCAGCATGATACTTCACTCCAATCCGCGTGGAGCCCCGCCGTCTCGGGGAGCCCCAGACACAGGTTCATATTCTGTACGGCGGCACCGCTGGCGCCCTTGCCGAGATTGTCGAACTGAGCGGTGACCATCGTCTGCTCGGCATTGCCGCAGACCGTGATCAAAAGAAGATCCGTGCCGGCAAGGTCATTTCCCGAGAGCATGCCCGGCTGCGTGCCGAAATCGCGCACGCGCACGAGTGCCTGACCTTCGTAATGCTTCTGAAGGACCGCGCAGACATCGGAGGCCGTGGGCTCGCCCTTCAAGAGCCGATTCTGCAGCAGGATCGTCGTCGCCATGCCCTTGTAGTAGTCGTCGACGATGGGATTGAAGACCGGCGGATAGCGCAGCGCAGAATAGTACTGCATCTCCGGCAGGGGCTTGTGCTGCAGAGAAAGCCCGTAGATGCGCGGCGCGTGATAATTCTCAGGCACGTTTTCGCCCTCGTACTCCGCGATCATCTTCTTGCCGCCGCCGGAGTATCCGGTGAGTGAGTAGACCGTGACCGGATAGTCCTGCGGGACCAGTCCGCACTGCACGAGCGGCGCAGTGCAGGCGATCATGCCGGTCGCGTGGCAGCCGGGATTTGCCACACGCTTCGCCTTCGCGATCGACTCGCGCTGACCCTTTTTCAGCTCCGCAAAGCCATAGACCCAGCCGGGAGCCGTGCGGTGTGCCGTCGAGGCGTCGATCACTCGCGTGGAATCGCTGCGGATCAGCGTAAGTGCCTCTTTGGCTGCCGCGTCCGGCAGACAAAAGAACACGATATCCGCCGCGTCCATCAGACGCGCGCGCTCGACAGGATCTTTGCGCTTATCGGAATCGATCAGAAGGAGCTCGATCTCAGAGCGCGCCTGAAGGCGCTCATAGATCTGAAGGCCGGTCGTTCCCTCGCGGCCGTCGATATAGACCTTCGGCTTCATGCCGTTTCCTCCTTTTTGCTGTGCTGTAAGACAAAAGCCTCGATCTCTTCGATCTGGCGTCTTGTCTCCTCCTGTGCGGGCCCGCCGTAGCTCTTTCTCAGGTCCATGCAGTTCTCAAGCCTGAGCGCCTCATAGACGCCCTCGTCAAAGAGCTCGGAAAACGCGTGCAGCTCGGCAAGGCTCAGTTCCTCAAGCGTCTTGCCCTGGGCCGTGCAGAAGGCCACGAGCTTGCCGGTGACCGTGTAGGCGTCGCGGAAGGGCATTCCGCGTTTGGTCAGGTAATCGGCGCAGTCGGTCGCGTTGATGAAGCCGCGCCCGGCCGCCGCGCGCATGTTCTCGGGGAGCACGCGCATGGTATCGAGCATCGCGGTGAAGACCGGCAGGCACTGCTCGACCGTATCGAACGCGTCGAATACGGGCTCCTTGTCTTCCTGCATATCTTTATTATAGGCAAGCGGAAGCCCCTTCATGACCGTGAGGAGTCCCATGAGGCTCCCGTAGACGCGGCCGGTCTTGCCGCGCACGAGCTCCGCCACATCCGGATTCTTCTTCTGCGGCATGATGCTTGAGCCGGTCGAATACGCGTCGTCGAGCTCGATGAACTTGAACTCCCAGGAGCACCAGAGGATGATCTCCTCGGAAAAGCGGCTCAGGTGCATCATGAGGATCGAGAGCGCACTCAGTGTTTCGAGCGCGTAGTCGCGGTCGGAAACACCGTCGAGCGAATTTGATGTCGGCGCCGCAAAGCCGAGTGCCTTCGCGGTATCCCAGCGGTCGATCGGGTGGGTCGTGCCGGCGAGCGCGCCGGAGCCGAGCGGACACTCGTTCATGCGCACGCGGCAGTCCTCAAGGCGCGTCACATCACGGCGGAACATCGCGGCATATGCGCAAAGATGCTGCGCAAAGGAGATCGGCTGCGCACGCTGCAGATGCGTGTAGCCGGGCATCACGGTGTTCTGATGCTCCCGTGCGATACGGCATAAGACCTTTTCAAGTGCGAGAACATCAGCGATCACGGCGGGGATCTCATCGCGCACATAGAGGCGGAAGTCAACCGCCACCTGGTCGTTCCGGGAGCGCGCCGTGTGCAGGCGCTTGCCGGCAGAACCGATCCGCGCGGTGAGGAGTGCCTCCACGTTCATGTGGATATCCTCGTTCTCAGCGGTGAATTCCACGTTACCGGCTTCGATATCGGCAAGAATGCCCGCAAGGCCGGACTGGATCGCGGCATTGTCCTCCTCAGTCAGGATCCCCTGCCGCGCGAGCATGTTCGCGTGCGCCATGCTGCCCTGAATGTCCTGTCGGTACAGGCGCTGATCAAAAGAGATGGATTCATTGAAATCGTTGACAAGAGAGCTCGTCTCCTTGCCGAAGCGGCCGCCCCAGAGCTTCATGGCGGGTCCTCCTTTAAAAATGCGGATACGGGGCCGCTCCGAATAGGGGGAGCGGCCCCGTTTTCTTATGAGATCAAGGCAGGCCTTACAGCTTGTTCTGCTCGCGGAGCGCCAGAACTGTGTCGGGCAGACCCCAGAGGTTGATGAAGCCGGTCGCGTCGCCCTGGTTGTAGCTGCTCTCGTTGAAAGTCACGAGTTCTTCAGAGTAGAGTGAGCAGGGCGAGGTGATCGAGGAGGTGATGATGTTGCCCTTGTAGAGCTTCAGCTTCACGCTGCCGGTCACATGCTCCTGGGTCTTGTCGGCAAAGGCACTGAGCGCCTCGCGCAGCGGAGTAAACCACTTGCCGTTGTACACAAGGTCGGCAAAGTCGACTGCGAGCTTCGCCTTCATGTGAGCGGTGTCCTTGTCGATCGTGATCATCTCAAGGCACTGATGCGCCTTATAGAGGATCGTGCCGCCCGGGGTCTCGTAGACGCCGCGGTCCTTCATGCCGACGAGACGGTTCTCGACAATATCCAGAAGGCCGATGCCGTTCTCGCCGCCGAGCTTATTGAGCTTGCGGATGATGTCGCTGGCCTTCATCTTCTCGCCGTCGATCGCAACGGGTACGCCCTTTTCGAAGTCGAGCGTCACATAGGTCGCCTTGTCGGGTGCAGAGATCGGAGAAACGCCCATCTCGAGGAAGCCGGGCTTCTCATACTGGGGCTCGTTGGCGGGATCCTCGAGATCCAGACCCTCGTGGCTCAGGTGCCAGAGGTTCTTGTCCTTGGAGTAGTTGGTCTCGCGGCTGATCTTCAGAGGCA
>CAMNAE010000210.1 GCA_946530565.1 uncultured Oscillibacter sp. | reverse complement strand
CTCGCCCTTGTAGATCCACACCTTCACGCCGATGCGGCCGAAGGTCGTGGCAGCCTCCGCGAAACCGTACTCGATGTCGGCGCGGATCGTCTGCAGGGGGATCGTGCCCTCGTGATAGTGCTCAACACCCGCGATCTCACGGCCGCCGAGACGACCGGAGCAGCAGCACTTGATGCCCTTGGCGCCGGCGCGCATCGCGCGGGCCATGGCATTCTTCATCGCGCGGCGGTGAGAGATACGGGCCTCGAGCTGCTCGGCGATGTGCTCAGCAACGAGCTGAGCGTCCATATCGGCGGAGCGGACCTCAACGATGTTGAGACGCACGTCCTCGACCTTCTTGCCGATGAGCTTGGCAACCGCAATGCGGCGCGCTTCGATGTCCTTGCCGTCCTTGCCGATCACGACGCCCGGACGTGCGCAGTGCACGAAGATGACGACCTTGTCGTTGCTGCGCTCGATCTCGATCTTGGGCACGCCCGCACCCTTGAGCTGGCTCTTCAGGTACTTGCGGATCTTCTGATCTTCAACGATCAGATCACCGACCTTCTCATCGCTGGCATACCAACGGGAATCCCAGTCTTTGATGACGCCCACGCGAAGGCCGTGGGGATTAACTTTCTGTCCCATAAAACTGTCTCCTCCCTCTTATGCCTTTTCAGCCACCGCGATGGTGACGTGAGAAGTGCGCTTGTTGATGCGATAGGCGCGGCCCTGAGCACGGGGCATCATTCTCTTGAGAATGGGGCCGGGGGTCGCATACACCTCGGTGACGACCAGCTTTTCGGGATCCATGCCGAAGTTGTTCTCGGCATTGGCCACAGCGCTCTTGAGGAGCTTGGTGAGAGGCTCAGCGGCAGACTTGGGGGTCTGCATGAGGATCGCCAGCGCGGTGCCCACTTCCTTGCCGCGGATCAGATCGCACACGATCTGGACCTTGCGGGGAGAAATGCGGACATAGCGCAGATAAGCTTTCGCTTCTTTCATTTCCATGTTCTGCTTTCTCCTTTATCAGTCAGACTTGCGATGGCCGCGGAAGGTACGGGTCGGGGCGAACTCGCCGAGCTTGTGGCCGACCATGTCCTCCTGGACATACACGGGCACGTGCTTGCGGCCGTCATGGACGGCGATCGTGTGCCCGACGAAGGCCGGATAGATCGTGGAGCTGCGGCTCCAGGTCTTGACGACCTTCTTCTCATTCTTTTCGTTCATCTCGTTGACCCGCTTCAGAAGCTCAGGGGCTACATACGGGCCTTTCTTGATCGATCTGCTCATAATAACCTGCCTCCCTTACTTCTCGTTGCGGCGCTTCACGATGAACTTGCTGGTGGGGTTCTTGCCCTTGCGGGTCTTGTAGCCCATCGCCGGCTTGCCCCAGGGGGTCACGGGGCCGGGACGGCCGACAGGAGCGCGGCCCTCGCCGCCGCCGTGGGGGTGGTCGTTCGGGTTCATGACGCTGCCGCGAACGGTGGGTCTCCAGCCCATGTGACGCTTGCGGCCGGCCTTGCCGATGTTGATGTTCTCGTGCTCGATGTTGCCGACCTGGCCGATCGTCGCCATGCAGTTGGTGCGCACGATGCGGACCTCACCGGAGGGCAGACGGACCTGCGCGTCGCTGCCCTCGCGGGCCATGAGCTGCGCGGCCTCACCGGCGGAGCGGACGAGCTGAGCGCCGTTGCCGGGATGGATCTCGATATTGTGGATCACGGTACCCACGGGGATGTTCGCAAGCGGCAGGGCATTGCCGACCTTGATATCGGCAGAGGCGCCGGACTCGACCTTGTCGCCGGCCTTGAGACCGACGGGGGCGAGGATGTAGCGCTTCTCGCCGTCCTCATACTCGAGGAGCGCGATGTTGGCGCTGCGGTTCGGATCATACTCAAGGCGCAGGACAGTCGCGAACATATCGTGCTTGTCGCGCTTGAAGTCGATCACGCGATACTTGCGCTTGTTGCCGCCGCCATGATGACGGACGGTGATGCGGCCGTAGCTGTTGCGGCCGGAGTGCTTCTTGAGGGGCTCGGTGAGGCTCGCCTCGGGCCGGGCCTTCTTATCAATGCCATCGAATCCGGAGACCGTCATCTGGCGACGGGAAGGAGTCGTCGGCTTAAAGGTTTTGATAGACATATCGCTTTACTCTCCTTCCCTTGATCAGACCATGCCCTCGAAGAACTCGATGGTCTTGGAATCCTGGGTGAGCTGGACATAGGCCTTTTTCCACTGGCGGGTGCTGCCGGGACGGCCGGCGCCCATGCGCTTGGGCTTGGCGTGCATGCTCACGGTGTTGACGGAGGCGACCTTCACGCCGAAGATCTCTTCGACGGCGGAGGCGATCTCCTGCTTGTTGGCGCCGCGGGCGACTTCAAAGACGTACTTCTTGTCGGCGGTGGCGGCCATGGAACGCTCGGTGATGATCGGGCGGATCACAACATCATATGCGGTAGTCATTACGCGTACACCTCCTCGATTTTTGCGAGGGCGGCCTGATCGACCACCAGGTACTCGGCGTTCACCAGGTCATAGACGTTGATGAGCGCAGCGGGAGACGTGACCACGCCGGGCAGGTTGCGGGCGCTCTTGACGATCACCTGGTCGACCTCGGGAGTGACCACGACAGCCTTGCCCTCGGCCTTGACGGCGGCGAGGAACTTCTTGAAGTCAGCGGTCTTGATCGCGTCCTGATGGATGCTGTCGATCACGATCAGCTTGCCCTCCTGCGCGCGGGCAGAGAGAACGGACTTCATCGCGAGGCGGCGAACTTTCTTATTGAGGACATAGCGATAAGAGCGGGGCTTCGGCGCGAAGACGATGCCGCCGTGGGTCCACTGCGGCGAGCGGGTGCTGCCCTGACGGGCGTGGCCCGTGCCCTTCTGGCGCCAGGGCTTCTTGCCGCCGCCGGAGACCTCAGCCCGGGTCAGCGCACTCTGGGTGCCCTGGCGGCAGTTGGCCAGATGGTTCTTCACGACTTCATGCACAACGACGTTGTTTGGCTCGATGCCAAACACGGAATCGTTGAGCTCGACGGTACCGACTTCTGCGCCGGCCATGTTCAAAACTTTCACGGAAGACATTTGTCAGCACCCCTTTCCTTACTTGTTTCTTGCAGAGGCCTTCTGCGGGTTGCGGCCCGAAGCCTTCTGCGGGTTCTTGCTGATGTCGGCGCCAGCCTGCTTGATCTTGTGGACCTTGACAGTGGACTTGATGGTGACGAGACCGCCCTTGGGGCCCGGCACCGCGCCGCAGACGACCAGCATGTTGAGCTCAGGGTCGACCTTCACGACGGAGAGGTTCTGAACGGTGACCTGATCGACGCCCATGTGACCGGCGCCGATGTGGCCCTTGAAGATCCGGGAGGGATCGGTCGAAGAGCCCATGGAACCGGCATGGCGATGGACGGGGCCGCCGCCGTGGCTGGTGGGGGTGCGCTGCGCGCCGTGGCGCTTGATGACGCCGGCGTAGCCGTGACCCTTGCTCGTGCCGGTGATGTCAACGAAGTCGCCCACCGCGAAGGTGTCGGCCTTGATGACGTCGCCGATGTTCAGGCTCTCGGCGTTCTCGAGATCAAACTCGCGCAGGTGCTTCTTGGGGGCGACGCCGGCCTTGTTCAGGTGGCCCATC
>CAMNAE010000209.1 GCA_946530565.1 uncultured Oscillibacter sp. | reverse complement strand
TCCCACTCTGCGGGAGTGATGCAAGCGTTGCGCTTGTAGGAGAGCCAGAGGCCCAGGCGCTGGATCGCGAAGTCGATCTCACCGTTGGCCAGCTCCGCGCGGATGTTGCGCTCCGTCAGGATGTAGCCGAGGCTCGGGTTGTACTTGTACCAGAGCCTCGTGTCCGCGACGTCTCCGGGCATCTCGGGGATGGACCACTCAGCCCAGCCGATCTCATCGGCGGATCCGTCGATGACGGACTGCCGCAGGCGCTGGAAGACGTCGCCGCCGGAGGTTGCCGTCGGAGGCGTCCCGGTGATGATCGTCTGCGGGTTCCTCGAGGCCGTGACCGTGTAGCTCAGGGCGCTCGCCTGCTTGGAGGTGTATTCCTGCGCCTCATCGATCACGAGCAGATCAAAACCTTCGCCCAGGCCGCCGTTGTTGGTGCGTGTCCGGAAGTCGATGATCCCGCCGCCGCTGATCTCGATGTGCTCGAGGCCGTACTGCTTGGACGCAAAAAAGGAGCGCTCCGGCATCTCTTTCTGTTTCCGGCTGTGCTCCTCATATCCCGCTTTTTTGAGCAGGATGTACAAGCGATTGAAAGCATCGTGTGACGTGGTCGTGCGGTGCGCGGTGTGGCAGATCTTCTCATTGTTTTTGATGGTCCCCCAGAACTCCCGCGCCGCCAGGATCTCGCCCTTGCCGTTACGGCGGGAGACGCAAAGCCCATACTCGATGTAGTGCCAGATCCCTGAGGGATCGGACCGCATAATGGCTTTGACCTGCTTCTCCTGCCACGGCAGGAGCTCCTGACCCGTCGAGCGGTAAAGGTCTATAGCTTCCTGTCCTTGCGATCTGTATTTAGTTGTAGGCACGTTAGTAAAAGAGGGCGACTGCCTGCCAGTCTTTGCCATCTCTTACCTCCGTGAAAATAACTCTCTTCGTTTCTTGAGATACTCGCGCCGGTCGATGACCGACTGGGCGTCTTTCTCACGCTGGGCGATCACTTCCGCGCGCTCCTCTTTTGTCATCTCGTCGGGTGCTCTGGTCTGTCTCATAATGCTCAGCTGCTCCTTGGGGAGTTCCCACTCTTTCTTGCTCCAGACCGACTGTGCCCTGCGGTTTGCCACGTAAGTCGTGGAGCACCTACAAAACTCATGTCGAGCGTATACTTCCCGCGGCTCGTCGCCATACTCCCAGGAGCCGGCGAGAGCCCTGCACCACTTGCACGCTCCGGACTCGGCCTTGCGGATGATTCGCGACTCCATCCCGGAGCGCTGCCTAAAACTGGCATTAGCTTTGACGTAGTCGTCAAAAAACGCCTCGGAGTTGTTAACGATCGGCTCGCCGAGCCAGCGCCGTGCGATCTCAATGTCCAGGTCCTCGCTGATCTTATCGATCAGGTCCGCGATCCGATCCCGGGGGAAGTCCGCCCGGACCGATCCGAGCCCGATGTTCTCAGCAGCGTCAAGGAGCTGCTGGATCTGCACGGCCTCATCGTTGACGAGCGTGTAGGTCTCCTCAAGGAGAGGCGTGACGGTCCGCTCCGCAATATTTCGATAGAGCGTGCCGTTCGGTAGGTTCTCCCCGACGAGGACGGACTTTAAAGCGCCGCTTGCGGCCTCCCCGACGATCGCCGAAAACTCATGCGCCTCGTCGAGCGTTGCCGTCCCCGCCTCGATCATGCGACTGATCGCCGGGAGCCGGCGGTTGCGCATGAGACGGCTCCGGAAGGCCACCGTTATCTTTTCATTCAGTTCGGGCACGATGTCGACAGCCATGATCAGATACCCGTCAGCTCGAAAATTTTATCCTCGGTGAAGTAACCGGGCATCGCTGTCTCGATCTTGCCGAGCGCGTCGCCGATCGCCCCGAGCATCGAAACGTCTGCCGGGAACGGCGGGACCCATTTGGTCTTTGTCGCGTACAGCTGGGAGCGCTGCCATTTGTAATTGTCGCGGACACAGGCCGCGAGGTATCCGGCGTTGATGATGCCGGCGCTAAAGTCTTTCTGCGCTGCCTTCGCCGTGAGCCGGAGATTCTCGTGCGCCGCTTTGATCGCCTCGGCGCTCGAGGGATTCGCCGCTGCGAAGCCGAGATCGTCCAGCGTCAGGCCGGTCTCGCCTGCGAACAGCGAAGCGAACATTTTCAGCTGGTCGAGGTGCGGCGTCATGGACTGCTGCGTGAACTGTCCGACCTTGACGTGATCCTGCCCGTCTTCGTTGAGAGTGAACTTCATCATCGCGGACATCGCCGCGGCCCACCGCTCGAGCTTGGTGTCGCTCGCATCATCGACGCCGGTGACGTACTTCTGCGGGAACGAGTAGAACTCTGCGGAGATCTCCGAGCGCTTGACCGTCCGAAGAGCCGATCCCATGATACTCATGCACGCGCGGGAGATCCGGCTGTGCCCGAAGGGACGGACCGCATCGGGGCGATAGATCAGCGGGACGAGGAGCGGATAGGTAGCCGTATTAGGACGCTGATCCACCAGACGCCCGCCCTCGTAGTAGGCAGTCCATTCAAACGTATAATAGGCCTCCCGGAGTGGCTGGCCGTAGATGTCACGCTCAAGGACTGCATAGCCTTCGCGGAGCATCCCGGTCACCTGGTCGATGATCCCAGTCGCGTTGGCGCCATCGATCACCTCCAGACGAGGGAAGCCGGACTCGTCCGGAGAGATCGAGACGAAAGAGCAGGAGCAGATCAGTGCGCCGAGGATCCAGGAGCGGACCAGGGCGTCGCCGTTGTTGAGGTCATAGATCTGCTGCAGGGAGAAAATATCATCGCGAAAGCCCTCAAAGTCCAGACGATCCGCAAGAGCGTCGACCGCTTTGGCGCACCAGCCCAGACAGCTCTGCCAGTAGCGCAGGTCCGGCGGCGAGGAGATGCCGAAGTCGAGCGTGACGTTCTTCATCTCATAAAAAGCGTAGCGCGCGCCGGTTCTGATCCGCTTTGACAGCAATTTTTGTTTTAAATATGCGATTCCGTAGTAATTCATACGATTTTAGCTTTGCGGAGGTCATCTGCCCCCGTTTTTATTGACCGGTGTGGTCATTTTCAGCGAGATATTTGTACAGTACGGCGCGTGAACTCCTGAGGCAGGCCCTCCAGGGGAGGATCCCCCCGGGTCTTTCGGCGCTCAGCTCGTTCGCCAGTCCCTCGTGTGCCTTATCTTTCCCGGCTGGGAGGGAGGCGCCGCCTCTGATGGCAGCCGGTCGGACTTTGCCCTATTGCAAGCTCTGTGAGCCAGCTGCAGGTTCTCGAGTGCGGACGGGTGTCCGTGCTTTGAGACGGGGATGATGTGGTCGACGGTCGGACTCATCGGGTCCGGATACTTAAGGCTCATGTCGACCGGCTTGCCGCAGATGGCGCAGACGGACTGTGTTGCCAGGATGATCTTACGATTCGCTTCGTACTGCATCCGGTGCGCTGTTGTCTTGTCTGGTCTTACCTCTGCCATCCTCCGGCCTCCAAATAAAGGCGCGTCTGCCCTTACACAGGGCCCGAGACGCACCCGGGGAGTAAAAAAGCGGGACGCCTCTCCGGCTCCCGCTCAATTACACAGTACAGAATACCACACTATAATTTATACTTATTATCCGTTTGACACCCGGGCGAGGTTGCGGACGGCCCGGGCTTTTACCTTATACACCCCGGGGAT
>CAMNAE010000208.1 GCA_946530565.1 uncultured Oscillibacter sp. | reverse complement strand
GCGGTGGCTCATCTCCATGACGCACATGCCGCTGCCGCGGTAGTTCATCATCTCAGCGGCGATCTCCTCGAGCACGCTCTCGGGCATCATGGCAGGGCCGGCGGAAAAGTTGTAAGTACGGCCGTATTTCATTTGAATGTCTCCTCAATTGGCAAGTATCGTTCTCCCTCGCCTCCTCCGCGCGGGCAGAGACGTCAGGGGCTTGAAGCGTTTACAGGCTCGCGAGCACGCCGGTCTCCTCGTTGAAGGCGTTGATGAGCTCGTCGAGCTCCTTCGCCTGCGCGTGGACGGCGTCCCAGGTGCCCTCGGGATCGTACCACAGGGCGTTGATCTCCTCGACCGTCTTGCCCTGTTGCTCGACCCAGGTGTAGTACTTGAGATTGTGCACGCGCTTGCGGTCGGCGTAGGTGAGCTCAATGAGGTTGTCGGTCTTCTGGGCGAGGATGTGCAGATTGTGGTCGAGCCGCGCCTCGTTCCGGTCGTAGGCGCC
Source organism: uncultured Oscillibacter sp. (assembly GCA_946530565.1). Lineage (GTDB taxonomy): Bacteria > Bacillota > Clostridia > Oscillospirales > Oscillospiraceae > Oscillibacter. Next base: position 3,164 of record CAMNAE010000208.1, on the reverse strand, counting down.
GTATTCGTCGTTGAGCTCGGCGATGCGGGACTGGTACATGACCGCGGAGTCGGTGAGGACCGTGCCGAGGACGTCGTGCTCGGTGAACTCTTAGTACATCGCCATCTTGATGCAGCACAGCAGGTTCGCGATGCCGGAGATGCCGAGCCAGGTGAGCTTTTCAATCAGCTCGGGATCGAGCTTGAGCTCATTCTTCAGATACGCCTGCCCCTCGGGGGTGTTGAACAGGCGCAGCAGGCGCTGGGAGTCCTCGTCGTCGATCGCGATCGCCATGTCGGTGTTGCGGACGTTGTGGATCCAGGGGATGTGCTTGTCGCCGATGCCCTCGATGCGGTGGCCGCCGAAGCCGTTGTTGAGGATCGTCGGGCACTGCAGCGCCTCGCCGACGCCGAGCTTCAATTGGGGATAGCGCTCCTTCAGGAGGTCGCCCGCGCTCATCGTACCGGCGGAACCGGAGGTGAAGCAGGCGCCGGAGAAGCGGTCGCCGGGGCGCTTGATCGCCTCGAAGACGTCAGCGAGAGCCGTGCCGGTCACGTTGTAGTGCCACAGCGGGTTGCCCATCTCTTCGAACTGGTTGAAGATCATGTACTGCGGGTCGCGCTTGAGTTCGTTCGTCTTGTCGAAGATCTCCTTGACGTTGGACTCGCAGCCCGGGGTCGCGATGACCTCAGCGCCGATCTCGTGGAGCCAGTCAAAGCGCTCGCGGCTCATCTCGGCCGGGAGGATCGCGACGCCCTGCGCACCGAGCAGGCGGGAGTTGAACGCGCCGCCGCGGCAGTAGTTGCCGGTCGACGGCCACACGGCCTTGTGCCTGTCAACATCGAACTGTCCGGTCACGAGCCGCGGGGCCAGGCAGCCGAAGGAGGCGCCGACCTTGTGGCAGCCCGTCGGGAACCACTTGCCGACCATCGCGACGATGCGGCAGGGCACGCCCGTGAGTTCGGACGGGAACTCGATGTAGTTCGGCACGGCCTGGAAGAGACCGCCGCTCTCCTTGGGCTCATTCTTCCAGCTGATGCGGAAGAGGTTCACGGGGTCGATGTCCCAGAGCCCCGTGTGCGTGAGCTTGTCCTTGATCTTGTCGGGGATCGTCTCCGGATGCTGCATCTGGGCGATCGTGGGGATCAGGATCTTCTGCTCCCTGGCCTTGGCGATGTTGTGCTTCAGGCCCTCTTTTTCAATGTGCAGATCGATCATGCGTATCCGCCTCCTGTCAGGTTGTAGCAGAGGCAGGTGCTTCCTGCGTCTGCGCAAAAAGAATACATAGTGGGTAGGTCGTGGATTTTTCTCTCTATCTTACCGCAGATGCGGCAGGAATCAAGGGGAAAAACAAACAAAAAGCGTGTTTTTTGCAATAAAATCACCGTACACGCTCAGCCCGGACCGTCGTCGAAGGGGATCATGCCGTCGTAGACGACGTCATAGAAGCCGTCGGGGTCGGTGTTGCCCTCGGTGTTGATCACGTAGATGACCGAGTTTTCGTCGATGCCGAGCTTTTCGCGCCAGGGCTCAAAGGCCTTCTTGCTCGCAAGCAGCGACACGAGCCCCGCCGTGACCGCGCCGGACTCTCCCGAGGTGATCGGCTGATCGCCGGGCATCGGCGCGGCTAAAACGCGCATGCCGCGCGCGGCGACGGAATCCGGGCAGGCAAAATAGTAGTCGGCAAAGTCGCGCAGGATCGGCCAGGTGATCTGGCAGGGCTCCGCGCAGTTGAGGCCCGCCATGATCGTCTCGCCGGAGCCGGTCGAGGCGTGGGGACTGCCGTCAGCCTGGCGTGCGGACTCGAAGATGCAGGCGACCTGATCGGGCTCGACGATCGAGACGACCGGCATGTCGTTTTTCCAGATATTCTTCATGTAGCCGAGCACGCCGCCGGCCATTGCGCCGACGCCGGCCTGCAGAAAGACATGCGTGGGCTTTTCATAGCCGAGCTTCTGCATCTGGTGGATCGACTCGTAGACCATCGTCGTATAGCCCTGCACGATCCACTTGGGCACGGACTCATAGCCGGGCCAGGAGGTGTCCTGCACCAGAAACCAGCCGTTTTCCTCGGCCATTTTGGCGGCATAGCGCACAGCGTCGTCGTAGCCCATGTCGAGGATCTCGACCTGGGCGCGTCCGACATCGCGGATCGCCTGCGCGCGGGCCTCGACCGAGCCCTTGGGCATGTAGATATGCGCCTCGCAGCCGAGCAGCCCCGCGGCCCAGGAAAGGCCCTTGCCGTGGTTGCCGTCGGTCGTCGTCACGAAGACCATGCGCCGCACGAGCTGCTGGATATCCTCTTCCAGAAGCCAGTCCAGCGTGATAACGCGGTAATCGAGCCCCAGGTGCTTGCAGATGACGCGGCAGAGCGCAAAGAGCCCGCCGAGGCCCTTGAAGGCCTTGAGGCCAAAGCGCTCGGACTCGTCTTTGACGAGGATGCTCCTGACATTGCAGTGCTTCGCGAGGCTTTTGAGCTCGACGAGGGGCGTGGGCGCATAGTCGTCGAGCGACATGTGGATGTGCCGGGCAGGCTCGGTCTCGCGGCGGGACAGGAAGTCCGGCCGGATGCCCGGGAACTGATGGGGGTTTTCCAGCATCTGGATGCCGCCCAGCGTTTCGGGTGTCAGCATGGGGAATGCGCCTCCTTACAGCTTATGTGCCGGCGTCATCTCAGCGCACAGCGACGGCTTCGATCTCGACCTTCGCTTCTTTGGGGAGCCGCGCGACCTCGAAAGCTGCGCGGGCGGGATAGGGCGCAGTGAAGAACTCGGCGAAGACCTCGTTCATCGCGGCAAAGTCGCCCATGTCCTTCAAGAGCACGGTGGTCTTGACGACATTCGCCATCGTCAGGCCCTCGGCGGCGAGGATCGCACGGATATTGCCCAGCGAGGCGCGCGTGAGGTCGCGGATGTCGTCCGACGGGAAGGCGCCGGTCGCGGGGTCGATCGGCAGCTGTCCGGAGACATAGACGGTATCGCCCGCGGCGATCGCCTGGGAATACGGTCCGATCGCTTTCGGTGCATTTTCCGTGTGTACGGCATGCCTGGAGACAGACATAGTAAAAGCTCCTTTCCTCTTCTGTCAGGATATTTGTTATCAGCATAGTAACGGTTTTTATATTGTAACACGCCGCGCGGGCAAGTACAAGAGAGGAAGGTGCGAAAAGTCCTTGACATTTATCC
>CAMNAE010000207.1 GCA_946530565.1 uncultured Oscillibacter sp. | reverse complement strand
GCGGCGATGCGCGGCGTGCGGATACGCGCTGCCCGGTCTGCGGCGGTGTGATGCGCCGTGTCGGCAGCGGGACGCAGAAGGTTGAGGAGGAACTGCACGAGCTTTTTCCGCATGCAGCTGTTCTGCGAATGGACGCGGATACAGCCACAGCAGGGCATGAAAAGCTTCTTGCGCGTTTCCGGGAGGAGCGGATCCCGATCCTGCTCGGCACACAGATGGTGACAAAGGGGCTTGACTTTGAAAACGTGACACTGGTCGGGGTGCTCTCGGCCGATCTTTCCCTGTATGTGGATTCGTATCGCGCCTCAGAACGCACCTTTGACCTGCTCGCGCAGGTGACAGGCAGGGCTGGGCGCGGAAGCAAACCCGGCAGGGCCGTGATCCAGACGCTCGCACCTGGAAACGATGTGATCCGTCTGGCGGCCGCACAGGATTATCTCAGCTTTTATGAGCAGGAGATACGGCTGCGAGAGGCAAGAGGGCTTCCTCCGTTTCACGATCTTTATCTGCTGACTGTCAGCGGTGTCGACGAAGGGCAGGTGCTCCGAGGCTGCAGTGCGCTCTTCCGCGCGCTTAAGTTTGCTTTTCAGGGCGTTGGAGAAGTCTTCGGGCCGTCCCCTGCGCCGATCCTTCGTATCAATGAGCGCTACCGCTATCGCTGCATCCTGAATATCGGTCGTTTTCGGGATACACGTGAGCGGTTAAGAAGCATTTTGCTGCGCTTTTATGAAGAAAAAGAAAACCGCGGGCTTGCGCTTGGACTGGAGTGCAACCCCGAGGACTGATCATTATTTATATCATCTGGGAAGGAACGAACGATATATGGCACTGAGAACCATTGTGGAAGAGGGCGACTCTGTCCTTCAGAAGAACTGCCGACCGGTGACGAAGTTCGATCGGAGACTCCATATGCTCCTCGACGATATGACCGACACGCTGATCGAAGCGAGCGGAGCTGGTCTTGCCGCTCCGCAGGTCGGTGTGCTGCGCCGCGCGATCGTAGTACTGCGCGAGTCTGATGAGAGCTTCGTGGAGCTCGTCAACCCCGAGATCATTCTTGAAGAGGGCGAGCAGGAGGGCGCTGAGGGCTGCCTGAGCGTTCCCGGCAAGTGGGGGCTTGTCAAGCGCCCGGAGCATGTGATCGTCCGGGCACAGGACCGCAACGGTGACCCCTTTGAAATGGAGGGGACCGGGCTCACGGCCCGCTGCCTCTGTCACGAGATCGACCATTTGAACGGGCATCTCTACACCGAGGTCATGGAACGTTTTCTCAGCGATGAGGAGGCAGAAGCGTATTTCGAGCAGCGCGCAGAGGAGAAGGAACGGGGGAAGCAGGAATGAGGATCCTCTTTATGGGGACACCGGATTTCGCGGTAGCATCGCTCAGCGCACTCTATGAGGCAGGTCATGAGATCTGTGGAGTCTATACTCAGCCGGATAAACCCAAAAACCGCGGACATAAGCTTGCGTTCAGCCCTGTAAAGGAATTTGCTTTAACACATGATATCCCGGTTTTTCAGCCTTTGAAGATGCGGGATCCCACTGTGCTCGAAGAGATGCGTGCCCTGAAGCCGGAGCTGACGGTCGTTGCGGCCTATGGCAAGATCCTCCCGGAGGAGGTTTTATCCCTGCCGGAGAAGGGCTCGATCAATGTGCACTCATCGATACTGCCTGCCTACCGCGGCGCAGCGCCGATCAACTGGGCAATCCTCAACCGGGAGACAGAGACCGGTGTGAGCATCATGTATATGGCAAAAGAGCTCGACGCCGGCGATGTCATTGACGTTCGAAAGACGCCTATCGGTCCAGAGGAGGACGCACAGAGCCTGACTGAGCGCCTTGCGGCGCTTGGTGCGGAGCTTTTGCTCGAGGTCGTGGATCGCCTTGAGAAGGAGCCGGTCTCAGGTATGCCACAGGACGGCAGCCGTTCAAGCTATGCGCCTATGCTCACAAAAGAACTTTCGCCGATCGACTGGAACAGGAGCGCCCCTGAGATCCATGCGCTCATCCGTGGGCTGATCCCCTGGCCCTGTGCCTCCACCGGTATTTTTGGTCAGGAGAATACGAAGATCTATGTTTCCCGTGTCATGCCAGATCACACGTCTCAGGCGCCCGGGACGATTCTTTCAGCCGATAAAAGCGGCATTGCGGTCGCCTGCGGCGGCGGAACTGTTTTAAAGATCCTGGAGCTGCAGGTGCCCGGCGGCAAGCGTATGCATGTTTCGGCGTATCTCGCCGGACACCAGGTCATGCCCGGTAAGGGCTGATCCGGATCTGATTCGTTTTCGTTTTATATGAGGTTTTAAGATGATGGGTCCTTCCTACGGCTATTACGGCACGTTTTTGGCCGATAACCTGTATGTGATCCTGCTGATCCCGATCTTTGCGCTCTCACTTTGGGCGCAGTATCAGGTGAGCAGTCAGTTTAAAAAGTATTCTGCGGTTCGGAATCTCCGTGGACTGACCGGAGCACAGGCGGCTGAGGCAGTGCTGCGTGCCAACGGTGTGCATGGTGTCGGTATCTCCGGCTGCAGCGGCTCTCTGACCGACCATTACGATCCCCGCAGCAATATGATCTATCTTTCGGAGTCTGTTCTTTCGAGCGCGACGGTCGCTGCCGTCGGTGTTGCCGCGCATGAAGCCGGACACGCAGTGCAGTATGCGAAAAGCTATGCTCCGATCAGATTGCGTGCGGCGATCATTCCCGCAACGCAGTTCGGCTCGAAGTTTGCTTTTATCCTGCTCATGATCGGACTTATGCTTTACCTTCAGCCCGTGTTCGCGATTGGGATCGTGCTCTTTTCTTTTACAACGATTTTTCAGCTTCTCACGCTTCCGGTGGAGTTTGACGCTTCGCACCGAGCTCTTGTGACGCTTGAGACGAGCGGACTTCTTCGGGACGAGGAGCTTGACGGCGCGCGAAAGGTACTGCGGGCAGCTGCGCTGACCTATGTTGCGGCCATGCTGATGAGCGTGCTGCAGCTTCTGCGTTATGTGCTGCTATTCCTTGGCCGCAGCAATCGGCGCGGAGGCAGGCGATGAGCGCCCGATCGACTGCGGTCGAGGTTCTATATGCTCTTCGGAGCCATTCCGCCTGGGCCGATGCCGCTCTTGCCGCGGCGCTGAAAAAGACGCACTTCTCTCCGGAGGACAAGGGTCTTTGCACGCACTTGGTCTATGGTGTACTGCAGCGCCAGATGCTTCTGGACTATGATCTTGCGGTGTTTTTGTCGAGACCGCTTGCATCTTTGCAGGCGCCGCTTGCCGAGATCCTGCGCGTCGGCGCCTATCAGATCCTCTTTTTAGACCGTGTACCCGATCACGCGGCGGTCTCCGAATCGGTCACGCTGGCTAAGGAGTTCCGGCTCGGAAACGCCTCGGGGCTCGTCAACGCTGTTTTGCGTCGGCTGGCGCGCGAAAAGGATCATCTGCCGCCTCTGCCTCAAGACGATGCGCTCCGTGCACGCGCGATCCGCTTTTCGCATCCCGAGTGGCTGGTGGAGCGTCTTGAGAAGAGGCTCGGAGAGCAAGACTGTGAGGCCCTTCTTGCCGCGAATAACGCGCCGGTTCCGCTCAGCGTTCATGTCAATACGCTCAAAACAGACCCGCCGTCGCTGCAGGAGCTCTGGGCGCAGGCGGGGATCTCGTCCGACCAGCATCCCTGGATGCCCGAGAT
>CAMNAE010000206.1 GCA_946530565.1 uncultured Oscillibacter sp. | reverse complement strand
AGCGCGAAGACCAGGCCGCCTAAGACGCAGCCGAGGAGCCCGCCGATGCTGCCCTCGACCGTCTTGTGCGGGCTCACATAGGGCGCGAGCTTGTGTTTGCCAAGACGCGTGCCGGCAAGATACGCAAACGTATCGCAGCAGAAGCTCAGGATAAAGGGCAGCAGCAGATAGCAGCGCGTGAGCTCGCTCGCCTCGATGCGCAGTATCGCGGAAAACGACCAGGCGATCGGCCCGGCGGCGAAGAGCAGCATCATGATCTTCTGCACGGGGATGCGCCCCGCGGCGAGCACGCCCGCCAAAAACGCTGCCGCGAGCTCGAAATAGAGCGCGTAGAGCACGATGCCGGGCCGCAGGTACATGAGTCCCACATTCACCGCGGCCGCGGCCGCCGCCGCGTAATTCCAGCGGCTGCCACCGCTGCAGCAGCGCAGCAGCTCAAAACCCGCGCAGCCGGCGAGCAGAGCCAGGATCAGCGCGAGAAGCCAAGCAGGCGCCAACAGCGCCAAAAGCACCAGCACCGGCACGCCCACCACAGCCACTACGATTCTTGAGTTCAAAGAGATGCTCCTCTCAGCTCTTCTTCACCCCGCCAAAGCGGCGGTCGCGCTGCGCATAGGACGCGAGCGCGCGGTCGAGCTCCTCGGCGTCGAAATCCGGCCAGAGCACGTCGGTGAAGTAGAACTCGGAATAGGCACACTGCCACAAAAGGAAGTTCGAGAGCCGCAGCTCGCCGGAGGGGCGAATGATGAGCTCCGGGTCGGGGACACCGGCGCTGTCCAAGAGTGCGGAGAACGCCGCCTCGTCGAGGTCCTCGGGCGCGCACTCCCCCGCCTTCACGCGCGCGGCAAAGCTGCGCACGGCGCGCAGGATCTCGTCGCGCCCGCCGTAGTTCAGGCAGATGTTCCCCTGCACGGCGTCATCGGGCAGCGCGGCGCTGAGCTCGTCGGTCTTATGGATCAGCTCCCGGATATCCGGCGCGATCGGCGTCAGATCCCCGAAGAAGTGGATCCGGATGCCCTCTTTGAGCATCGAGTCGACCGCCTCGTGCAGGTAGTCGCGCAGAAGGTTCATGATCGCGGAGACCTCGTCTTCAGAGCGCTTCCAGTTCTCGGTCGAAAAGGCGTAGACCGTGAGATACTTGATGCCGCGCGCCTTGCACTCCCGCGCGATGCGGCGGAAGGTCTCGGCCCCCGCCTTGTGCCCCGCCTTGCGGGGCAGGCCGCGTTTGGTCGCCCAGCGGCCGTTGCCATCCATAATGATGGCGATATGCTGCGGAACCGTTGACATCAGACCGCCATGAGCTCCTTTTCTTTCTTGGCAAGCAGCTCATCGAGCTTCTTGCAGCTGTTGTCGGTGAGCTTCTGCAGATCCTTTTCGACCATATCCATCTCGTCCTCGGTGATCTCGGAGCGCTTCTCCTGCTTCTTGAAGTTCTCGAGCGCGTCGCGGCGGATGTTGCGGATCGCGACCTTGCCGGCCTCGTTGTACTTGCGGATCTGCTTGACGAGCTCCTTGCGGCGCTCCTCGGTCAGCTGCGGGAAGTTCAGGCGCAGGGCACGGCCGTCGTTCTGCGGGTTGATGCCGAGGTCGGAGTTCTGGATCGCCTTCTCGATGAGCTTGAGGGCGGAGCCGTCCCAGGGCTGGATCATCAGCGTGCGGGCGTCGGGCGAGGAGATCGAGGCGATCTGCTGGATCGGCGTCGGGGAGCCGTAGTAGTCGACCGTGATGCGGTCGAGCACGGCGGCGTTGGCACGGCCGGCGCGCACGGCGGCAAAGTCAGCCGCGACGGAGTCGATGCTCTTTTGCATCTTGTCTTCGTAGATCTTGTATTCATCCTTCAGCATGATGGTTCATCCTTTCCTAATCGTAAAAGTCAAATCAAATAAATGCGTTGAAAGAGAATGTTACGTCTCGGGTTCGTAGACGAGCGTGCCGACGTCCTCGCCGCGCACGGCTCTTAAGATGTTCTCGGGATCCTCGAGCGCAAAGAGCAGAACCTTGAGCTTCTGATCCTGCGCGAGGGCCGTCGCCGTGAGGTCCATGACCGTGAGCCGGCGCTCCAGGACCTCGGCAAAGGTGATGCGGTCGAAACGCGTCGCGGTCGGGTCGATCCGGGGATCCGCAGAATAGACGCCGTCAATGTTCTTGGCGAGCAGGATCACGTCGGCTCCGATCTCGGCCGCGCGCAGGACCGCGCCGGTGTCGGTCGAGAAGAAGGGGTTCCCGGTGCCGCCGGCAAAGAAGACGACCTTGCCGGCTTCGAGATAGTCGACCGCGCGCTCGCGGTTGTAGAACTCCGCGATCGCCTCCATCTCGCTGGCCGTCAGGACCCGTGCGGGGATGCCCTTTTGCTCGCAGACATCGCACACGGCCAGACAGTTCATGACCGTCGCGAGCATGCCCATGCGGTCGCCGCGCGTGCGCTCCATGTGCCCGCCGCTGTTTTTCGCGCCGCGCCAGAAGTTGCCGCCGCCGATCACCACACCGACCTGCACATCCATTTTGCGCAGGGCTCCGATCACATCGGCGACCCTGCCCACCATATCAAAATCCAGGCCCACGTGCTTTTCGCCCGCAAGGGCCTCGCCGCTGATCTTCAGCAGCACCCGGCGGTAGATCGCATTGCTCATGCCACCACTCCTTTTGCAATCCTTTTGAAATCCTTTTGAAAGGGCATGCGCCCCGTTTGTATTCCTGCCTATTTTAGCGCATTTTCCTCGCTTTGAAAAGGGTGTAAAGCGTATTTTTCAAAGTTTTTACTGCTTCGGCAGCCGCCGTCCCGCCGGGGGCTGCGTCCTGTGTCCCGCTTCCGCTGTGATCTCGTAATATTATGTAAACCATTCGGACGCATCTTGCTGTTGACGAAACCCGTCTTTCCGCTTAAAATAAAAGCCGGACGCCGGAGCGCTGAACGCTTCGCAGCTTCCGCATGAATGCATGAATGATAAAAAAACAGGAGGTCCCCCTGATGAAAACGCTGTATCTGGACTGCTCCATGGGCGCGGCCGGCGACATGCTGACCGCGGCGCTTCTGGAGCTTCTGCCCGATCCCGACGCTTTTGTGGCCGAGCTCAACGCCCTCGGCATTCCGGGCGTCCGCTGGCAGCGTGAGCGCATGACAAAAAAAGGCGTCGCCGGCACCTATGTCTCGGTGCTCCTCGACGGCGAAGAGGAGTCCGAGCTCCTGCAGGGATACGCGCACGCCCACGGGCATGATCACACGCACACACATGAACACACACACGAACACGCGCGCGGGCATGGGCAGCAGCACGAACACGAGCACGCGCATGACCACGCGATGCACCACCACTCTGATCTGCATTGGATCGAACACATCGTACAGGACCTGCCGGTCTCCGAAAAGGTAAAAGGCGACATCCTTGCGGTCTATCACCTGATCGCCGAGGCCGAGAGCACGGTGCACGGCGTCCCGGTCAGCGAGATCCACTTCCATGAGGTCGGCTCGCTCGACGCGGTGGCCGACGTGACGGCCGTCTGCCTTCTGATGGAGCGTCTTGCGCCCGATGCGGTCATCGCCTCCCCCGTCTGTGTCGGCTATGGCCTCGTCCGCTGCGCGCACGGGGTACTGCCGGTGCCGGCGCCCGCGACCGCGCTGCTATTAAAAGGCGTGCCGATCGAGCCGGGCGATATCGAGGGCGAGCTGTGCACGCCGACCGGCGCGGCGCTGATACGACACTTTGTCGGCGAGTTCGGCCCCCTGCCGGCCATGCGCATCTCCTCC